>JAEZJA010000163.1 GCA_023415895.1 Bacillota bacterium | reverse complement strand
CCTATGTCATCTTGCTGGCGGCGTTCCTGGCGGCGAAAAAGACTCCGGAAATCCGAGCCTTTCTTTTCATGCTGGTGGGCTTCATTCTCTGGACAGGCGGAGCTCTGCTGATGCGGCTGAGCGCTTGGCCGGGTTTGCAGTTTTGGTTCTATGTGTCGATTCTGGCGCTGTTTGCCCTAGGCCTGATCATTTATTTGTTTGTGTGTACGTTCACTCAGCGTAAGGGATATTTTCTCAAGCTGGTATGGTCGGTGGGAACGCTTGCGCTTCTGGTGCTGACGGGCCTCGGGCTCTTTCTCCAGCCGCCGGTCATGTCCGTTTTGGACAACGGTGAGAAGGTATTCACCTATACCATGAACTGGCCGATTTTTATTCCCCTGTTGTTCTTGATGGGCATTGTGGTGTCCATTGCCCGTATTTTTGCCCAAACCGTTCGGGAAAAGGGGATTCGCACACCCGGGCTTATTCCGATAATTGTTGGCTGCGTAGCCGTGGCTTTGGGCAATATGGTGCAGATCATTCCCAGCAACATTTTCCCTTGGGACACGCTCTCAGGAATTCTCTTTGCGCTCTTGCTCGTGTGGTCACTCTATCGCAAGCGGATGTTCCGCATGACGCTGCTGATCTCCCGCTCTGTGTTGCTGGTGATATCAACGGGGTTATGTGTGACCGCGGCTGCGGTGTATATCGGGCCCATTAAGGCCCTTATTACTTCCACCTTCCGTCTGAGCGATACGGCGTCTACCACGGTTATGGTTTTGCTCTTTACTCTTCTGCTTTCAGCCATTTATATGGTTCTCAAAAAACTCATTGACACCCTGTTTACCCGTGAAGAACAGCAAGGCCGCTTGCTCAAGCAGTTTAGTGCCGAAATTACCCAAAGTCTCAGTTCAGACGAGATTATGTCCCGACTTTCCGACGTGCTTATGCGGGAGCTGCCTCTCGAACAAGTCTACATATGTCTACCCGATGGGGAGCGCTTCTCGGCTCACTATACGTCCAATCCGCTGGCTCCCAAGGCCTTTTCTATCGAGAAGTCCAGCCCCTGTGTGGCTCAGCTTAAGGGCGGCGAGAGCTATTTCCTGCTCAGTGAATTCCGAAACAGCCCCCTATACCGGGCTGTTTGGGATTCGGAGAAAGACCTTTTTTCTAAAATTGGGTTGAGTTGTATGGCGGCACTTAAAGACGATTCTGAAATCATCGGTCTTGTTCTTCTCTCCCGTCGGGAGCGCAGTGGCTCCTTCACGTATTTGGAGTTGGATTTCCTCTCTACCGTTTGCTCCATGGCCTCTGTGGCCATCAAAAACGCGCGGCTTTACGAGCAGATGTACCGGGAGGCACGCATTGACAACCTCACCGGTGTTTACAATTACCGCTGTTTTGTTGATCGCACGAATGCCGCTTTCCAAGCCAGTCGCGGGAGCAACTTAGCGCTGCTCTATGTGGATCTGGACGACTTCAAGCTTTTCAACCAGCTCTACGGATCCAGTGCAGGGGATAAGGCCTTGCAGCAGGTGGCAGACATTCTGACTCGCTGCGTCGGCGATTCGGGAGAGGTTTTCCGCACCAGCGGCAAGATTTTTGCCGTTTTGCTGCCCGGATTTGATGCACTCAGTGCCGAGCACATGGCTCAGGATATTTGCCGTCGCATTGGTGAGATCAACGGCCCCAACCGTCAGCCTGCGTTTTCGGTGAGCTGTGGCCTTTGTGTGAGTCCATATTCGGCTGCCAGCGCCAAGGAACTGATTGAGAACACCGATTTGGCGGTGTTCAACGCGAAGGCAAACGGAAAAAATCAGATTGTCGTTTACAAGGGCACGGATCATGTTTCGCGCTGCATTGCCGATCGGGCTTTGGAAATTGTGGAACGCGTCAGCTCCTCGAAAAACAGCTATTATGAGGAGAATTCCCCCGCAGTGAATGCGCTGACCGCCGCTATCGACGCTAAAGATCATTACACCTATCGTCACAGCCGCAATGTGGCCCGTTACGCCACCATACTGGCCACCGCCGCCGGGTTGGACGAATACCAGATCGGCGTCATCGATGAGGCGGCCTTGCTGCACGACATCGGCAAAATCAGCATTCCCGAGAGCATCCTCGGTAAGACATCCAAACTGACCGATGAGGAATATGCGGTCATGAAGGATCATGTAAACAACTCGATCGACATGATCCGGCACTTGCCCTCCATGGACTATTTGATTCCCGCTGTCGTTGGACATCACGAGCGATGGGACGGTAAGGGCTATCCGCGGGCTGTTGCCGGGCCGGAACTTCCCGTCTCCGCCCGCTGTCTGGCCATCGCCGACTCTTTTGACGCCATGACAACGGACAGGCCCTATCGCAAAGGGCTTTCCGTGGAATACGCCTGCGACCAGATTCTTGAGGGTGCAGGAACCCAGTTTGACCCTGAGCTCGCGCAGCTGTTTGTTGAGCTCATCCGAACCGGTGAAATTCAACCGCTCAAGCAGAAGGAATACCTGAAGCCGGTCAGTTTGTCCACATCGGCATAATCCAAAAGGGGGACCGTTCAGAGTAGAGACGCTTCCCAAAAATCAGCCAAAATAAAAAGACTTATGACGTTAACGTCATAAGTCTTTTTTCAGCCAATTTATATCCCGAATTCGGATAACTCCAGCCACTTGTTG
>JAEZJA010000293.1 GCA_023415895.1 Bacillota bacterium | reverse complement strand
GCCTTCCACGACTTCGGAATAGGTCTCGGCGGTCTTGGATTCCTCAACCGTGATGACACCGTCTGCCGTCACCTTTTCCATCGCTTCGGCAATCAGCTTGCCGATGGTCGCGTCACCGGCAGAAATCGTTGCCACGCGGGCAATATCTTCCGAACCGCTGACTTTCTTGGAGTTGGCGATAACACCGTCCACAACGGCATTGACAGCCGCTTCCATGCCGCGCTTAACGCCCATGGGGTTGGCACCGGCAGCCACGTTTTTGAGGCCTTCGCGAATCATCGCCTGTGCCAGCAGCGTAGCGGTCGTAGTACCGTCACCGGCCACGTCGTTGGTTTTGGTAGAAACCTCTTTAACCAGCTGAGCGCCCATGTTTTCAAAGGCATCGTCCAGCTCGATCTCCTTGGCGATGGTGACACCGTCGTTGGTGATCAGCGGAGCACCGAACTTTTTGTCCAGAACAACGTTGCGGCCGCGCGGGCCGAGGGTGATTTTCACTGTATTGGCAAGCTGGTCAACACCGGCCTGAAGTGCCTTTCGCGCTTCTTCACCAAAAAGAATTTGTTTAGCCATAGTCAATTCCTCCTAATTCGTTGATTCAAAACGGAAATGCTTCAATGCCTAAATTAATAGCCTTCCACAACGGCAAGGATATCATTTTGACGAACGATCGTGTATTCCTGTCCGTCGATCTTAACCTCCGTACCGGAGTATTTGCTGGTCAGAACCTTATCGCCAACCTTGACATACATGGTAACATCCTTGCCTTCGACGTTGCCGCCGGGGCCGACGGCGATAACTTCCGCCACCTGGGGCTTCTCTTTCGCAGAACCAGCCAGAATAATACCGCTCTTTGTGGTTTCTTCGGCTTCCACTAACTTAATAACGACTCTGTCCGCAAGAGGTTTGATTGACATCTTAGTTTCCTCCTTGAAGTAGTATTGATAATTTTAGCACTCAATGAATCGGAGTGCTAACACTTACTTATTGTATCCAGAAAGGCGAAAAAATCAAGAGGCTTCACAAAATTTCACAATTTTTTAACAATCTATTCCTGCGGCGTCACAAAGCCTGTCACAAATGCGACTAAACAACCGCACATTCTTTTTCATCTGCCCTTATCGGCTCGCCCGCCAGCGCCGATCCCTTGGGTACCACGAATCGTACAGCATGGGGACACAGCTGAAAGGTCACCTTGTAATCCGAGAAGCATTCACCGTCCACGCAAACGGTCACGGGTGTATCCGAGGAAACGGTCATGCGCTGACCGCGGAAGGTATGTACGATCTCCATACCCAGGTGTTGTCCCGCCTTGTATTTCTTAAGGAAGCCCAGCACACGCATGCGCCGGATGGTATCCACCAGCACAAAATCCAAAAGTCCATCGTTCATGCGTGCTTGAGGTGCACCGCGATATCCCCCACCGTAGTATTGACCGCTGGCGCACAGCGAGAATAAATAATCGCCATCATGCTCGGTCGTGCCCTGCTCGTTTTCAATGCTCACATGCAGCCGCCGTCCGATATGGTGAAAAAACATGTAAACAATGGCCAGTTGGTAAGCCATGGGGCCTGTCACCAACGGAAAGTGCTTAAAATACACCATTTTATCCGCCACATCGGCGTCCATGCCCATAGCGCAATTGTTGATGGAGATGCGCCCGTTGCAGTTGATAGCGTCCACCGTCTGGGACGTCCCCTCGACCTGTGCACGGATACTAGTAAAATTCTCAGGATTCTCAAAGCTGCGCACAAAATCGTTGGCGGATCCGCAGGGAATCAACGCCAGCTCGACATTCTCACAGCCGAACACACCATTGAGCACTTCCATCAGCGTACCATCGCCGCCGCACGCGTAAAAGCGTACCGGATGGCCCTCTTCGGCAATCTTACGGGCGTACTGCGCGGCATCCATTTTTCCCTTGGTGACGTAAATGGTGTAGTCCTCGGCTTGTCCGCCCTTTTCACGAAAATAAGCTTCGATTTCAGGAATTCTTAAAAGTGCGCGCTGCTTCTTTCCCGCAGCCGGATTAATAATAAATACGTGCCTCACAGACGTTTCCTCCCATACTATTTAAAATACATATACACCTGGCATTTCAGCATGCCATTATACAGCTTGCGTCGCTTATCCGCAGGGCGCCCGAACATGGTTTCAAACTCCTCGTGAGGGCTGATGATCGAATAACTCCAGCCCTTGCGAGGGACAAATACGGTGCCCATCTGCCGATACAGCTCCTCGGCGCTGCGCACATCGAGCAAGCGCTCACCGTAGGGTGGGTTGCACAACACAACGCCGGTCTCACTGTCAGCAAAGCGAGGGAAGTCCTGCAGTGCCGCCTGAACCGCCTTGATGCGGTCCCCCACTCCCGCCTTGAGCGCGTTGGCCATTGTCAAAGCAACCGCGCTTTGGTCAATATCGCCGCCCCAAGCTGAAAAAGGCGTGTCACGCCGCTCCATATCCTTTGCGCGGCTGCGTTCCTGCTTCCAAAGCTCGGGAGACATCTGTTTCCAATGCGAGCAAGCAAATTCCCGGCGGATGCCCGGAGCAATACGCAGGGCGGCCAGTGCCGATTCGATGAGCAGAGTGCCCGAACCGCAGCAGGGATCGTACACCACATGGGCGTTGCGCGCTCTGGCCAGATCCACGATGGCCGCCGCCAGCGTCTCCTTGATCGGAGCGCCGCCTGCTTCGGCGCGGTAGCCGCGCTTGTGCAGACCCGGCCCGCTGGTGTCAATCAGCATCGTGACCTCGTCCTTATGAATGGTAAACTGTATTTGATACAGCGTGCCCGTTTCCTCGAACCACGGTAGGCGGTAATAACTTTTAAGGCGTTCCACGACCGCCTTCTTAATGATGGACTGGCAGTCGGGAATGCTGTGCAGCTTGGATTCCAGCGACCAGCCCTTGACGGGAAAACGGTCGGACTTGCCGATCCATCGCTCCCATGGCAGTGCTTTGACGTTTTCAAAGAGTTGCTCAAAGGTCTGGGCTTGAAATTGCCCCATGACAAGCTGTACCCTCTCGGCATAGCGCGAGCAAATGTTGACGCGCGCCAGTATATCCGTACCTCCTGAAAACAGTACACGGCCGTTTTGGGGATGTACATCGGGAACATCCATGCGCCTGAGCTCGTCTCCAAGTAGTCCTTCGATGCCAAACAGGCAGGGGGCGCAAAAATTTAAGTGCTCCATTCTTTCATCAAGCCTTTCCGTCAGTGCGTCACCCGACGCTGCGGGTCCATTGTCCTTCGGTAAATGTATAGGCGGCCGTTTCCTCCACTGGATCCATCATCGGAATGCGCGCCGTCGCCTTCAGGCGAACCTCTTGCGAGCCAACAAAGGAATACTCCTCCACCCGTACGATCAAATAATCGTTATCCATGGGGTCAGCCTGTTCGCCGGCAACATACAAATCGGTCTGTGCCGTGTTGACCACGTCCATGCGGTAGCGTGTGCGCAGGTGGTTCATCAACTCCTGTTGCCCTGCATCATCCAGGCCAAGCAGAACAGTGGTATCCAGCATCAGCTTGTCCGGCCAAATAGAGTAGCGCTGCCGCCAGGCTTGGATCACGCTGTCGAAGAGCTGTATGTAAACGAACAAATACTCACCGTCCACCGCCTCAGGCTGGGTCAGTACCTGACCCAAATTGTAATAATGGTGAAGGGAGCTGAGAAGTTGTTCACCGCTCATACCCACCGTATCGGTCTGTAAATCGTAAAGAATATAAAAAGGTCGTCCGTTGTATTGGTAAAGAAGAGCTTTTTCTTTGCCCACGACCGCGGTTTTCAGCGTATCTCCGAAACTAGCCAGAAGATCCTTGTACGTCATGTCCGAGGTCACGCTCAATATTTTCTCCCGTGATACCTGGCCCGTGGCGTTTGTTTCGGATTTCATGCGTTCATACAGGCGCTGGACTTCACCTGAATAATCATGGTCGAGCTTGTAGGTTTTGTCCTCTCTTGCCCAGATTGTACCGTTGCATGTACCAAACGAGAAAGTGCCCTTCATGGTCGACATTGTAAAGAGTATGCCCGATTTATCCGAAATATCGGACTCCCCCGCCGTTTTCATATCTTCAAACAAATCCATAACTCCGGAAATAACCGAGGGATCGCGGCTGAAGACCGTCTCGCCCGTAGCCGTATCCATCGCCGTCATAATCAGAGGGTTCATCCGGTTGAGATCCATCCCGAAACGGACGTTCTCCTTTTCCTGCCTCCGGTTGCAGGCGGTCATCGTTATGCAGCAGCATAAAGCGGCAAGGATGGCCATTCCTTTATGGTGTGTGAATCTGCGCGGCATGAGCAACCATTCCTCTTTGTGGTATAATCATTTAACTCATTTATATCATTTAAAAAGAGCCGCGGCGGACAACCGCGGCTCTTTTTGTTAGCGTTTAATCAAGCATTGGGTTCAAGAAGTCCGTAATTGCCATCTTTACGGCAATAAACTACATTAATCTCGTTGGTATGCATGTTGCGGAACATATAAAACTGGTGTCCCAACATGTTCATCTGCAAAACCGCTTCTTCAACATCCATCGGTTTTACAGGAAATTTCTTTGAGCGTACAATGTTCAGCTCCTCTTCATCCGAGGTTTCGGAGCCAAACAACGCATCGACTTCAAAAGCATCGTTGTGCAATTTTTTTTGCAGGCGTGTCTTGTTGCGGCGGATCTGGCGGGTCAGAATATCCACCAGCTTATCCAGCGCTTCGTTGGCATCCGCCAACACTTCCTCGGCACGGAACAGCATACCGCCGGTGCGGATGGTGATTTCAACGCGCTGCAGGTTGCGTTCCTGCGAAACGGTGACATCGGCAAGTGCATCGGCATTAAAAAATTTGGAGAGCTTCTCCAGCTTTTTCTCGGTGCGCTGTGTAAAAGCGGGGGTGATGGCAACTTTTCTTCCGGTGATCGTGATTTTCATGACAACAACTCCCATCTTTTTTCCCTTTTCAGGAGCAGGCCATGCACCATGAGCAGAAAAGGGGAGGTCTCTAGGCTTTGTGATCCTGCTCCATCTGCTTTGATTATACCAAAAGAAAAAGGTAAAATAAAGACAATTTTATGAATATTCCAATATGATTGTGGGGTCACAGCACCGCAGCAGCATGTCTGGTCACGTGACAGCCGACATTGACCGCAACGGGAAGTCCGGCAATGTGTGTCGGATAGGTTTCAATGGCCACTGATAAGGCTGTTGTTGCCCCTCCGAAACCCTGAGGGCCGATATCCAGTGCATTGACCGCTTCCAGCGCATCCTTTTCCAGCTGCGCATAATATGGATCGGTATGATGAAGATCATGGGACCGGCAGAGGGCTTTTTTGGCAAGAAGCGCGCAAAGCTCAAAATCTCCCCCGATGCCCACACCCAGAATCATGGGCGGGCAGGGATTGCTTCCCGCCAGCCTTGCCGTCTCACAGATGTACTCCAAGATATCGTCCCGCCCGGCCGCGGGTGTAAACATACGCAAGCGGCTCATATTTTCACTGCCGAAGCCCTTTGGCGAAACCGTCAGCCGCAGGGATTCCCCCTCCACCATCGACGTATGCAGCACTGCCGGTGTATTGTCGCCGGTATTGACGCGCTGCAGAGGGTCACGCACCACCGAACAGCGCAGCAAACCTTCTGTGTAGCCTCTGGCCACACCCCGATTGACGGCATCGTAAAGCAGCCCGCCTGTGATATGCACGTCCTGGCCGACTTCGGCAAACACAACCGCCATCCCCGTGTCCTGACATACGGGAAGCTGAAGCGATTCAGCCGCCTTCAGGTTTTCCTGAAGATCCTGCATGATGGATTGCGCCAAAGGCTGGGTTTCCTGTGCCCCGGCTGCACAGATCTCATGTTGGATATCGTCAGGCAAGCGTCGATTGGCTTGAATACACAGATCGCGTACTGTCTGTTCAATCTGCGCAGCGGTTATTTCACGCATAACGAAACCTCTTTCTGAAGGGTTTATAGTACCCGTTTGCCACCCGCAAAAACGGCCTTGGGTTTGGCAGCAATTGTCAGCGGATCACAGTCGAACAAGACCAAATCAGCATCCTTGCCCGGCGTAATAGAGCCCACACGGTCATCAATATGACACATTCGCGCCGGCTGGATGGTAATGGCGGCCAAAGCCTGCTCATAGGCAAGGCCTTCGCGAACCGCCAGTCCCGCACAAACCGGCAGATATTGTTCGGGAATGACGGGGTGATCGGTGACAATCGAAATCTCCACCCCCGCTTGGTTTAAAATACCGGGCGCCGCAGGCGTCAGCTCCTTTAGCTCGGGCTTGCAGCGGTCACACAGCAGCGGTCCACAGAATATGCGTGTATGATCGGCTGCCAGCTCCTGCGCGGCCATATGCGCCTGCGTGCCATGAACGATCACATAATCCAACCCGAATTCTTTGGCGATGCGTTTGGCCGTAAAAATATCGTCCAACCGATGGGCGTGAAAGTGAACGGGAAGCTGCCCGCGGATGACCGGAAGCAGCGCCTCACATTTCATGTTAAATTCGGGCTCTTCGGCCTTAGCATCCTTTTGCGCTTTTGCTTTAGCGCGGTCATAGCAACGCGCGCGCTCCAGCTGCTCGCGTATGATCGCAGCCGTAGCCATGCGTGTGACCGGGGTCTGCTGCTTGCCGTGGTACACCGTCTTGGGGTTCTCTCCCAGCGCCATCTTCATGGCGACAGGTGCCTTAATCACCATGTCATCCAGCGTGCGGCCATAGGTCTTCATCGCGCAGAGCTGTCCGCCGATGGGGTTGGCGCTTCCCGGGCCGGTAATCACCGTTGTAACCCCTGCCACAAGCGCCTCCGTAAAGCAGCGATCAAGCACATTAACCGCGTCCACCGCGCGCAGCTGGGGTGTAGAGGGGTCTGTCTCCTCGTTGCAGTCATCCCCCTCAAAGCCCAAGCTGTCCTCACAGATGCCCATATGTGTATGCGCGTCGATAAAACCGGGCAGCAATGTTCCACCCTGCGCATCAACTATGTCCTTGTCGCCGCCGTTGTACGGCATACAGCCCAGCTCGGCGATGCGACCATCCTCCACACGAACAAAGCCGTATTCCAAAATGGGGCGATCCATTGCCAACACCCGTGCATTCACGATTACCATCGTCATCCGTCCCTTCCCTACTTAACGGTTAATACAAAAAGGGCGGAGCCGCGCTCCGCCCTGATGTTCCTAGTCTGTCTATCGAGAGCCGCTGCCCCGGCGGGAAAAACCACCGTGCTTCCCGTCAAGAGAGCGCTTCAAATCCAATATCTTCTCATCGCTGGTCTGTTTGAATTTATTCAACATATCCTCAAAATTAGAGGGATCGCTGCGGGCACTCTGCCACTCAAAGCCGCCCGGGCGTCCGGGCGATGTGCGGTGCTGCTGTTTTGCAGCGGTAGGCTCAATCGCCTTTTTCATGGAAAGGCTGACCTTCCCATCCTCTCCGATGGTGAGAACTTTCACTTTCACAGTTTGATTTTCCGTGACATAATCACGAATCTCCTTGACATAGGTCGGAGCAACCTCCGAAATATGCACCATACCGGTTTTGCCTCCCGGCAGCTCCACAAAGGCTCCGAATTTCGTAATACCTGTGACTTTTCCTTCCAGAATTGCTCCTACTTCAAGTTGCATACTTGATATGTTTCCTCCTAATGTATTGTTCAGTTCCCCGGATCTTCCTTGTAGATCGTTTCGCCTGGACGAGCGTATCCCTGTTCATACGCTTTTTTTTCAAGCCACGACTCGTAATCGTCGCTCTGTTTTTGCAAATCCTCGTTTTCAATGGTTTGTTGAAGGATCGCGTCGTCAAGATTGGATATTCTCTCGTTGCAGGCATTGACCTCCAGTTGGAGTTGTACGAGCATGATCACGACATAGATCGAGAAGGTAACAATGGCGATGCGGAGAAAAATGCTTTTTTTCTTTCTCTTTTCAGCCCTCATTTTCCTTCCCCTTTATTCATTATCCAATGAGCCGGCTAGTAGCAACCGACTGTGACAGTGCGAAAAACGCTCAGCTCTCCTTTTTTCGATTATACAATAAACCGCGTATAGACTGCAAGCCTTTTTTAAAAAGTCTTGCGATTTTCTGTGCAATTTCTCTCAGGAAATGAAGTAACACCTGAAAAGGTCGCCGAAGCAGACGCCCAATCAGCCGGAAGGGCGCCAACAGAATTGTCCACAGCCAGTGCCATACCTTGAGAATAAACGCCGTGACCGCACTGGCAAAGCGGATGACCACCCAGCCAATGGTCAGGTGATACGACACAAAACCGATGCCCTCTCCCACAAACAGATACAGCCGCAGCCGCCCATCCACCATGGCAAGCGCAAACAGAAAGGTTGCCACGGCGGCGGATACCAGAAAAAAGACGTCCTGAAAGAAAATCGTCCATTTTCCCGATCGCAGCACCAGCCGCAGCAGACGGAAAATGTCATAATACAAACCAAGAAGAAACCCCAGCCCACAGCAATAAAAGAACTGCTGAAGCTGCTGCATGCCTGTAATTTCCACAGCGGCACCTCATTTGAACAAACGGCCAAAGAAGCCCCCCGAGCGGGACTGCACTTCCGCATAGGTCAGCGAATGCACCAGTCCTTCGAGCGTCAGTTCACCCGTTTCAATATTCAAATGATTGATATGCAGCCCCTCGCCCTTGACCGTCAGCTCTCCAAGATCCGTATAAACAATGACCGTCATCTCATCAAAGCTGTCCACATCCGAAACGCCAGACACCGTCAACGCATGGCGATCCTCCAGAATCAGATGATGAGGCATATGCACCGTGGCTGCCGCCTTGTTATCCGTCATGACCCGCGCTCCTTTTCGTAGTGAACTTCATATCTATCTTATGAGAGAGAACGAAGCAATATGACAAGCTGTGAGCCTGTGACGAAAAGTTGCGGGTCAGACCGGACTACGGCAGGAGCTTATACAAAAGCGAAGCATCGTTCTTAGCGGCAAATTCCTGTACCGAAACAATCTCCGCTTTGAGTGCCCGCGCGCCCATCGTGATCTCCAGCACGTCGCCTTCCTTGACCTCATAAGAAGCGCGCGCTACCTTTCCATTGACCAGTACACGACCGGCGTCACAGGCCTCATTGGCTACGGTGCGCCGTTTGATCAGGCGGGATACCTTCAAATACTTATCCAATCTCACAACCAATTCCTGCTTTCTTCATCTATGCAGATAAACGAAGAAGCCGCCCAAAGGACGGCTTCTCC
>JAEZJA010000290.1 GCA_023415895.1 Bacillota bacterium | reverse complement strand
GAACAATACCGTCGCTTTGTGCAAACCATCAACAGGCTGGAACAACGCGGCATACATTTCACGCTGCGTCACTGCTGCAACAGCGCTGCCACCATGCGCTATCCCGAGATGCACATGGATATGGTGCGTCCCGGATTGATCCTGTATGGTCTCTTCCCCGCTCCCTGGATGAAGGACATGCTGCCCTTGATCCCCGCGATGGAACTCAAGACGGTCATTTCTATGGTGAAATCCGTGCCTGCAGGCACCATGGTCAGCTATGGCCGCACATTTACCGCTTCACGTGATACCAGATTGGCAACGCTGCCTATCGGCTATGCCGATGGGTATGCACGCTCCATGTCCAACCGGGCGTACATGCTTGTGGGTGGCCGGCGCGCACCGTTGGTCGGACGTGTGTGTATGGATCAGTGCATGCTGGACATCACGGATATTCCCGACGTGTACGAAGGCCAGACGGTCACCGTGTTCGGTCATGACGGCGGGACGGTATTGCCCGTCGAGGAGTTTGCAGCGCTGTCCGACACCATAAACTATGAAACCGTCTGTCTGATCGGCAAACGCGTTCCCCGTGTGTTTCTGCAGGGTGGCCGAATGGTCGGTCAGCTCAATTACATTGCGCCTATCGCAGGCGGCAACGACTAGCGGGGAGGTGATCGTTTGGCGGGCTACATATCTACCATACTTAAGCATGATATTGTGATCAAGAGCATTGTAACCGTTCATTACTTCGAATATGCGAAAGATTATGTATTTGAAGGCGAACACCACGATTTTTGGGAAATCCTTTATGTGGACAAGGGAGAAGTCGAGGTTATGGCCGGAGATACCGGCTATTGCCTTCGTCAGGGGCAGATGATCTTCCACAAGCCCAATGAATTCCACAACGTTTTTGCCAATGGGGTCGTGGCCCCCAATCTTGTGGTGATTGCCTTTGAATGCAATTCTCCCGCCATGTCCTATTTTGAACACAAAATTCTCAATGCCGGTGAAGATGAGCGGGTATTGCTCGCACGCATCATCAAGGAAGCGCGCGACGCTTTCTCCTGTCCCCTGGATGATCCCAATACCAAACAGCTTGAACGAGCTTCCTCCTGTGCCTTTGGCAGTGAGCAAATGATCGAAATCTTGTTGTCGCAGATGCTCATCCGCCTTGTACGCAGGGGCGCGGAGGATGCCCAGGACGTTAAGGTTTCCTCATCGGTAAAGCTGCGTTCGGACAATGACTTGGTCAAGCGCGTTATCGCTTATATGGAGGAGAACGCGACGGGCAATCTGACCTTTTCTCAGGTATGCCGCTATTCGGCTCAAAGTGCAACCAACCTCAAAACGGTATTCAAGGCCGTTACCGGATCAGGCGTTATGGAGTTTTATCGACACCTCAAAATTGAAGCGGCTAAGACGATGCTTCGCGAAGGAAACGGCAACATTACGCAGATTGCCGACCAGCTGGGTTACACCTCCGTCCATTATTTTTCACGCTATTTTAAGCAGGCTACGGGCATGACGCCGAGTGAGTACGCCTTATCGATACAATCAAGATAGTTAAGAAGAACCCCGCCGGACGGCGGGGTTCTTCTTAACTCTTACAGATCAATATCATAATCCGAAGGATTTTTCGTTTTGGGTGGATTCTTTGGTTCGGCTTTGTTGCCAAGCGAACCGAGCGACACACCACCGGCCGGCCGACTCGAGGAGTAAATGTCATTGGGGCCGGGCTCCTGGCTCCAGACATCTCGTTCATTTAAAACTTCGTCCGAAGATGCAGCGTCATCCGCCGTAAAATCCTCTCCGTCTGTCTCCCCCGTCTCAGGCAGAGGCTTACGCAGGAAGAAGAAATACAGAAGTGTGCCTGCGCCGCCCAGCATCAGAATCCCGATCGTAATCAGCACAATCACGATCGTGGGGATTCCTCCGGAATTGGCTACCAGACTCAGAGGCGATTTGAAGCCGAGAATTACCACGGAAGAAAGAGTATTGGTTGTAAACTGGAGTGTTGAAGCCTCAACACTCGTGTCAAGCAGCTTGGTAATGCCGTTGGCATCGCAAAGCGCCGCCACGATTGTGTACTTTTTGGTATCCGCCATTTCCTTCGGGATGGGCAGAACTACCGTTACTTCGGAAGCAGGCATCCCCATGGTGGTGTTGATATTCTTAGATGAATCCACATACAGCAGCGACAAATCGACCGGCAGCCGAAGCGCCTCTTCGCTGTTAAAGGTACTGTATTTTGACCGTCCGCTGATAGCCGCGGAAATATGTTGGTCGGTGATATCGATGGCGGAGGTTGACGCCATCAGCATCAAGGTGCCGTTGGTATCCCCCACAATCTCAGAATACAACTCTTTGTTCACCAGCATGCGGGCGTTCGCATCAAATTCGGCTTGGGAATAACCAAAATTCTTCTGTACCTGAGAATCGTAGCTCACATTGACGGCGATCTTTTCTCCAGACACCGCGGTCGTCCCTGCACCCGCTATCACCGCATAGGTGGCAACCGTGGATTTGGAGGTCGGCTCTTTGGTCGTTGTGGATTTGCTTGTCTTGCGTGTTGTTTTGGCCGTCGTGTTTTCGACCATCGTCTGTGTGGTCTCGGATACATCCGTGCCCTGTGTTAGCGGGGGCGAATTTGTCAGCGTCGCTTCACAGCCCTTGTAAGTTACCACACCGATAGTTTTATCATCCGCAACACACTTAACCAGAGTATCCTCACCCGGAGCGACAACATTAAACGTCACGCGGCCGTTGGCATCCGAAACGCCCACGTCCTGCTTCTCCGTGCCAAAATACAAGGTGATAGGATATTCGGCGATTGGGCGCTTGGATTCGTCGGTAATCGTGGCAATGATGCTGCCATGATCCACCTTTACGGTCATCAGCGTATCAAGAGAACCAGGAATTTTCACTGTATCCTTTACCGTCACAGGTTCCGATAACACACCGTCGTTGCTCATAATGAAGGCTATGTTGTACTCGCCAGGGAGAAAATTGCTCAGACTGATACCAAAGCTTCCTGTGTTATCTTCAATTTTCTTCTTGGTGCCGCCCACGACAATGGAATCGACCGAAACGGTGTTGTTGGGGCGAACCCAGGTAACCGTCAAGATCTTGGTGTTTTGGTTAAAGGATAGCTTAAATTTATAATCGACCCCCGGCACTGTTGGTTTTGTAGTAGAAGAGGTGGGGTCGGAGTCTGTTGCTGTGCTTGTGCTTGTAGATGTGCTGTCGGTTGCGACAGTACTCGTTGTTGTTGCCGCATTTTCGTTCTCTGCAAGTACCAGAGGCGACACTGCCGACAACAGCAGGATCATCGAGAGAATCACCGGGATCCATTTCTTCATACACGATATTCTCTGCATCAAGGCATTCCATCCTTTCGTCGATAGGGCTGACAGCATATACCATTAGAATAGCACAAAAAAAACAAAAAGTAAATGGAATCCTTACACTATCACTGAAAGCCCTTTATTAGTCATTTCAATCACGGAAAGGCTATGAATCAGTCGATCACTTTAATGCTGGTTATGATCGGCTGATCGGCCTTGAGCACCGTTCCGTTGTCGTCCTGCACCGGTGTGTCCTTGCAAATGGCATCCACGACCTCCATACCCGAGGTAACATGCCCGAACGCGGCATATTGTCCGTCCAGACCCATGTTGTCCTTGTGCATGATAAAAAATTGCGACGAAGCGCTGTTATAGTCTTTCGAACGCGCCATGGAAATGGTGCCGCGGGTGTGCGACAGGGGATTTGTGACGCCGTTGAGCTTGAATTCGCCCTTGATGGTTTTATCCGAACCACCTGTGCCATTGCCCTTGGGATCGCCCCCCTGAATCATAAAGCCGGTCATAATGCGATGAAAGGTCAGTCCGTCATAAAAGCCGTTCTTAGCAAGCTTCATAAAATTGGCCACGGTGATGGGCGCGGCATCGCCGTCAAGCTCCACCGCAATGGTTCCATAATCCTGAACCTGGATTTCCACATGATGCTTTCCCGACGCCGTCTCCGCGTCACCGCTGTTGGCGCCGCAGCCCGTAACAACCAGCAGACAGGCGGCACAGCTCATCAACACACCTAAAAGTCTTTTCATATTTTACAATCCACCCTTTTATCCTTCTTTGAATCAGAGAAATTACAGCCCGAATAATCGTTATTATGAGCGAGTATAGTAGGCAATACCCCGATTATAAAACAAGCGTCGACACATGTCAACCTTAAGCAACACCCAATTGGTGGTCCTGCCTTTTATTCCATGCTTTTTGAAAGCGTTATTTTTTGAGCGTTAAACCTTTGCCGCTTTGCGCATGTGTTTGTACAGTTTCTCGTAAGCCTGTACCATAAGCAGAGAGTCGTGCTGCAGTCTCGCCGGCTCCACGATCTGCGCGTCCGGCTTGACAGCCATCCATTTGCGCAGCGCCACCTCCATGGCGTCCAAATCACCCGGTTCAACCGTCTCCCCCATCCCCTCGGGTATGGTTTCCTTCGTACCTCCCACGTCAAAGGCGACGACCGGCGTGCCGCAGCATACGGCTTCCAGACACACGGTCGGATAGGCCTCGCACAGACTCGTGGAGACAAGCACATCAGCCAGCGAATAATACTGTGTCAGCGTATGGCTTTCCTTCAGCCAGCCGATAGGGATGATATTGTTGGGCAAAGCTTCCGCATTACCGTAAAAACCGACGATCATAAACATCACATCCGGCATGCGTAAGGCTAGCTCCAACACCGTTTGTCCGCCCTTCAGGGGATTGCCGAAATCGGGTGTCACATGCAGCACCAGCTTATGACCGGGAGGAGCTGCCTTGGATAGCAGCGCATAGCAGGGCATAGGACGAAAAATCTGGGTATCAATGCCGTTGGGGATGGTCATACAGGGCAGCCCCCGCAGAATGGCGGACTGCGCAGCTCTGTCGGTCAGCCATTTGGACACGCCCACAACCATCAGGGTGTCAAACCCCTTCATGGCGCGCCGCATGCGCTCATAGGCCCTCCGGGGCACATCCATGAACAGAGAGGATACGCTGGCGTTCACCTTATCACAGCGGCGGCAACCCTCTATCCACTGTTCACAGTCCATCGCGTGCTGGCAGCCGCCTGTATGCATCATCTCCGCATGCAGTGTCAACACCGTTGGTATGCGGTGCTTTTTGAGATAGCTCAGGGTGTGGTAGACGTTGAGAAAATGGCCGTTAAGGCAGTGCAAATGCACAACATCCGGGCGTTCCTTTCGAATGAGATGCAGCAGACGGGCTGTTGCCAGAAACGAATAGCCAAACTCGCCGCCAAACAGTCGCGACATGACGGAATGCAGCTTGGCCTCCCACTCGGTGGACAGTTTATAAACATCCGCATCGGTTGTCCGCCTGCCCCTGCCGTAACAGACGATACATTCCTTCTGCCTTGACAGCAGCGTGCGGCGCAGTTCACTGACAATCTTTCCTGTGCTTCCTTCGTTGTACACACAATTCACCTGCATAACCTTCATAGCTTTGCCTCCTCACAGTACTTGCTAAAAGAAGGGAATTGACAATACGTACATTGCTTGAGGATCGATTTTCTCTCTAACAGATACGTTTTCAAACGCCCGGATATACCCCTCCATGCGGGTTTGGACAAGTTTTTCTCCCGTCAGTTGGTAATCCACCTTATATGAGGAATAGACCTACACCACCGAACCACATTGTGAGACGAGTGAAAGGCCAGCATCGCCGCAGCTTTCCATAGGACCCTCTTTGTTACGAGCGCTGATGGCGCAGGCGCAGATACCCGTTATACCACCGCCGCACGAACTGGCGTGCTAAACCGCGTATCTGTTCGGCGATCCATACCGGAGGAGCATACAGTGGAAAGGCCCCGCGTTCAAAAAGTCCTTGCCTGCACAGCCGCTCGCCCTTACGATTACCATCGCATACCATCAGCCTCCAGTAGCGGCGCAGCCAGCAAACGCACTCTCTTCTCCCCAGGTGCGACACCTCGCGCACAAGCTTTTGCGCAAGCTGCACCCGCTCTACTTCATACAGATCGGCGCATACATTGGATACCTGCCCGCGGTGTACCCTCGTCTTTACCAGTAATCGGGGCTGGCATACAAAGGTATAGGAGGTTCGCATCAGGCGCAGCCACATATCGAGATCCTGCAGATAGCGCAGCGACTCATCAAACAGTCCCACTTCGTCGAAAGCCTTTTTGGGAATCAGAAAGCCAAGTCCATTGAGCGTACAGCCACGTATAAATCGTCGGAAAAGGTTCGCGCCATCCAGCTCACCGTGAAGCCGTTTCATGGGATGCCACATAGCATGCCCGGCTTGATCCATCAGAGAACCAGAACACAAGGCGATAACGTGCTCACGCCCCTCCACGGCCGCCATCTGCGCCTCGATTTTGCCGGGTAAATAGACATCATCATGACTCAGCCAAGAAAAATAGTCGCCCCTCATGTGGGCGATCCCCGCATTCAGAGCGGATGAGACGCCCCCGTTTGCCTTGGATAGAGCGTGTATCCGGTCGCCGTAGCGACGCATGACCTGTTCGGTGCGCCCGTCATCACAGGAGCCATCGTTGACGACCAGTATTTCAATGGGAAAATAGGTCTGAGCCAACGCGCTGTCGATTGCCTCGGCCAGATACTCCGCTCCGTTATAAACGGGAATGATGATGGATACAAGCGGCCGCATGGGCAACGCCTCCGTTTGTGTCGTTATTCAAAAGTAAGGGCGTGCCGTCTGAGAAACTGGATACCTTCGAGCAGGAAAGCCAGCAACAGCGTGTGTCGCCGCTGGCACAGGCGATAGAAGCTCCGCCAAACCAAAGGCAGGCTGTGATAAGGAAAGTGCCGGCAGGCTTGCACATAAGACGGCAGCTCAACCATGGCCCGCAATCGCGCGGCTTTTGCCCACAGCGCTCCGGGGGCGGCGGTTTCGTTGAGACCCAGTCCCAGCATGCTCAGCACGATGCGGTTGTTGAGCGCCTGCCGGTATTCGTCAGGGCAATGGTGCTCCTCAATGTATCGGCGCATAGTTGAAAACAGCACCTGCCACTTGTCGCAGAGCTCCGGCTTGTAGGCCGTGGTCAAAGACCCAGGGTTGGTTTTGCGGTAGTGATACAGCGGTTTGTCGATATACACAAACGC
>JAEZJA010000205.1 GCA_023415895.1 Bacillota bacterium | reverse complement strand
CTCGTGAAGTCTTCAACGTTGCCGCTGAGTGTGACCACTCCGTCACGCAGAATAGCCACATGAGTTGCTATTTGAAATACTTCGCTGAGACGATGGGTGATGTAAATAATGCTGATACCTTTTGCTTTTAAATCCTTTATACATTGAAACAAGCTTTTGACTTCATCAAACGTCAGAGCACTGGTCGGTTCATCCAAAATCAGTATCTGCGCGTTTCTCATTAAGCCGCGCAGAATTTCTACCAATTGCTGTTCCGCAATGGAAAGGCTGCTCGCCTTGCGGTTCAAGTCGAGATGCCAACCGATTTCATTCATGACATCAATCAAGCGCTTATGCAAGTCGGCTCTCTTCTCTTTAAAGCCGATGGTGATATTTTCTTTGACCGTCATATTGGGAAAAAGCATAGGCTCCTGAGGAACCATATAGATGCCGTGCATCAGGGCTACGGATGGTTTGGAGAGGTTCACTTTCTGTCCGGAGATCTCTATATCTCCTTTATCCTGCTGATAAATGCCCATGATAATTTTCATTAACGTGCTCTTACCGGCACCGTTTCCGCCGATCAGAGCCATAACCTCCCCAGGATATACGGCAAGGTTAATTCCTTTAAGAACCATATTGGATGCAAACGATTTCCATATATTCTTTATCGCTATCATCGGAACGTGATCGGCATCGTCATGAATATCCATCCCATAGTCCTCCCATCCGATCTAAACAATTGTTGTTGTGCTAAACATTTATTTGTTGCAATGACTATAACATATTTTCAATTTGTTGTCAACTACTCTACTAACTATTTTCATTTCTACAATATGGTATTACCCAATTTTTATAAACTTAACAAAAACGTATTTGGATATATTTACTTCGTTTTGCGCTTATTTCAGACAGAATGTGCTGGTTATGCCTTATTATGCAGCACTATTTGCTTATTTTCCGTCATATTAATAAGGATGGCAGCGCTCTGCAAAACCAGTTGACACGGATTCCATATACTGCTATAATAAGCACATAGCTTTACAAATGTTTGCTTGTTAAACATTTGCACACTCCTTAACCGGCATATGGATGGGCGAAATGGCAATGGGTGTCTGCTGCTGTGTACGAATGCCGCGTCCCCGTCTGCGCTTGCTCTGCGATCATTAAGGAGGCTTGATCTTGGCTCAATACAATGACAATCTGCAAATCCGCGGATAGACCGCATGGTAATACAAAAGGAGAAACGCTGTATGGATTACGAAGAAAATTTGATGATTAAAATTTCATGGTTTTATTATATCGAAGGGATGACGCAACAAGCGATTTCGGACACTCTGGGCATTTCGCGCAACCGCGTACTCAAGCTATTGGATAAAGCCAGGGAAAAAAAGATTGTACAATTTCAAATACGCCCGGACTGCACGCATCATATGGAACTCGAAAATCAAATCATGGAAAAGTATCAGCTAAAAGATGCTTATATGGTTCCGTCGCAATCCGATAACATCAATGAATCCGTTGCTCGTGCGGCCGCTTTGTATATCAGCGAGCGTGCGCAAAACCATAGCTTTATTAATATCGGTTACGGCGACACCATTTCACGGACATTAAAAAACCTCGTTTTCAGCAGCGACTCCGAAATTTCCCTCGTCAGCCTGACAGGCGGGGTCAGTCATTATATCTCCGTTGTCGATCCCAGCGTTCGGAATTCCAACTTTTATATCATGCCCGCCCCTTTTATTGCTTCGACCGGCGAAATGGCTCGAGCCATTGCAAACGAACCATCGGTCAAAGAGATTTACCAGATGAATTCGCTGGCAAGCATGACGGTTGTCGGTGTTGGAGGCATGTCGGAGTCGGCAACGGTTGTCCGGGAAGGGAAACTGACCAACAACGATTTGAAAATGCTCGAAATGAGCGGGGCCGTCGGAGACATTCTCGGTCATTTCATTAGTAAAGAGGGCGAACAAGTAAACGCATCCATTCACGAGCGATTGATCAGTACGCCGTTGGAAAAACTGAAAGAATTTCAAAACGTCATCGGTGTGGCCGGGGGATGGGAGAAGCGTTACGCCCTTCATGCCGCATTAAAAAGCGGCGTTATCAATATTTTAATAACGGATGAAGATACAGCCGAAGCTTTAGTCAATATAAGCGATTAAGCGATAATTTTAAGGAGGAATCTTCATGGACGATGCAGGGCAAAACCAAGGTCAAGCCTTATTGGCGATTGATGCCGGTACCGGCAGTGTCAGAGCGGTTCTTTTTGATCTCGATGGCAATCAGCTGAGTTGCTCCCAAAGGGAATGGACGCATTCCGAAGATCCTCGTTTTAAAGGTTCCATGGATTTCGACTGGAATTACAACTGGGAATTGGCATGTTCCTGTATCAAAGGAGCCATCAAGCAAGCTGGCATTCGCTCGGATGACATTGCCGCCATCGCGACAACCTGCATGCGGGAAGGCATCGTCCTCTATGATGAAAACAAAGAAGAAATCTGGGCCTGTGCCAACGTTGACGCACGAGCGAACGATGAAGTCGCGGAGCTGATACAGCGCTCCGCTGTATTAGAAAAAGAGATCTACCAGCAATCCGGTCAAACATTTGCGCTGGGCGCTCTCCCCCGCATTCTGTGGGTCAAAAACAAAATGCCCGATGTATATGAGAAAACCGCGTACGTCTCCATGTTCAATGATTGGTTAATCTACAAGCTGTCCGGCGTTCTGGTTTCTGAACCGAGCAACGGCTGTACCACAGGTATTTTTGATTTGAAAAAGCGCACATGGGATTCTACTATCGCCCAAAAATGCGGCTTAAAAGACACCATTTTCCCTGCCGTTGCCGAGAGCGGTACGCTGGTAGCCAAGGTCAGCTCTACAGGCGCTTCCGAGACCGGTCTCGCACAAGGAACGCCGATTGTCACCGGTGGTGGTGATGCCCAGCTGGGCTGTATTGGGATCGGGGTTACATCGCCCAATCAGGCCGCGGTTTTCGGGGGCAGCTTTTGGCAATACGAATTCAATACCAACGAACCCAAAACCGATGAACACTGCCGCGTTCGGGTGAATTGCCACGCCATACCCGGACTATGGCAATACGAAGCCCTTGCCTTTTACCCGGGGTTGGTTATGCGTTGGTATCGCGATGCATTTTGTCAGCTGGAGAAGCTTAAGAGCGAAGAAACCGGCAAAGATCCTTATTTCATCATGGATAAGGAGGCCGAACAAATACCTGCGGGATGTTATGGCATGCTGTGTATGTTCTCGGATGTTATGAATTACATTCACTGGGAGCACGCGGCACCTACATTCACAAATTTTTCACTCGATCCTCAAAAATTCAACCGTTTCACATTCTATCGCGCAATCATGGAAAACAGCTGCCTCGTAACGAAAGGAAACATGGAGCTTGTCAAGGATGTCACCGGAAACAAGCCCTCCGAAATTATCTTTGCATCCGGGGCTTCCAAGAGCCCGCTCTGGTGTCAGATATTGGCTGACGTCCTTGGCTTGCCCGTTCGTGTTCCAAAGGTGAAAGAAGCCACAGCTTTAGGTGCTGCCATTTTGGCCGGCGTCGGCATTGGCATATACGATAACGCTTCGGCCGCAGCCGCCCGTATGGTCAAAATTGAGCATGAATACAGTCCCAATCCAGCCAACAAAGCTGTTTATGAAAACTGTTATCAACAATGGCGGCAAGTCTATGCTCAACAGCTGAACTTAGTGGAGCAAAAACTCACCACCCCCATGTGGGCTGCCCCCGGTCTATAGTAAATAACCATAGCCCATCACAAGCCTACATACGTCTATGCTTAAGAAATGAGAAAGGAGAATTCCTATGTTTGTTGTTGATGAAAAAGATTTTGACTATCGATTTGGGGATAGCGGGCCCAAATATTTAATGCGAGGGCCGCGTCTTAACTTTGGCATTGTGCGTTTAAAACCCGGTGAAGATTTTGATGCGCATTACCACGATGTGATGGAAGAAAACTTCTACTGCCTGGAAGGCTCTGTTGACGTGTATGTCGACGGTGTATGCCACACCCTATTGCCCGGGCAATTCATCCACGTTGAGCCAAGCGAAGTTCACTATCTTAAAAATGCATACGACGTTCCCGTTGTATGCACATTCGCTTTAGGCCCCTATAGGGAAGTGGATAAGGTAGTGGTTGACAAGCCTGCAATATAACAGAATCCATCTCCGAGCCGCCAACATCATTATCAGAAGCCGTCCCGCATCCTTGGATGAAAGGGCGAGAAACACGTGCAATCTCCACCAAACGCCAAAATCAAGTTGCCATCATAGAACCCGACCTCCAAACGCAATCCGACATGCACACCGGATTTCGCTTGGAGGTCGGGCAATTTTATAAGGCTGTTGACCGGCTTTACAACCGGCAAGGATGGCTCATATCCAAGAAAGGTCTCAACGATAAATGGCGCACGATGTCCTTAACACACGATGATGTGTTCCAGATCGCTGCGCTTGTCAAGATGAAATTCGGTATGCTTCTCTACGCCGTCCACGCAATAGGTCAAGTCATATTTCCCATAGAAGCCTTTGAATCGCGCTTTGTCTGACGCTCCGGTATCTGCCGACAATTCGGTGTGCCATTCCTTTTTGATAAGATCGTTCAGCATTGTAAACGCGGGTTTGGGAGAGAGATCAAAGCGCAGGAGACCGCCCCCGTAAATGTTTTCGCCGGCATTCGGATCGCCGAGGGAGGATTTGCCTCCGCCCGGAACATAGGAATATCCATCCACAAGATTCCAGTATATGATGCTATCGGTCGCTTTGTGGCTGAACCACAGGCTGTAGAGAGTTTTCAGTTCCTCCGCCTGCACTTCCTCGTCATCCGCCCCACCGTTGTAGGAAGGTATGGTCAGCTCAGAGATATTGATGGGCACGCCAAAAGCTTCGTAAGCATCCATAACGTCAACCATTTTCATGGGATTGCAGTATTGGTTTATATACTCTTCCTCATGCTGACGATCGACAAAAATATGCGCCTGCATGCCGATGCCGTCGAAACGAACGCCCTTGGCTGCCAGTGATTCCAACTGATAATAATAGACGGAACGGTACAGCCTGTCCGACCATGCTTCGCAAGGGCCCGCATTGATCAGGATCCTGTTTTTGGGGAAATTTCTGCGGGCACAGAAGTAACTCCAGCTTTCGTAATCCGGCTCCCGAAAAAACGGCGTGGTTTGAAGACGGGAGTAGCCGTACATATTCCAATTGAGAGATTCGTTCATGATTTCCCAATCATCAATAACATCCTCGTAGCGCTTGCCGAGCTCGGCCATGTGCCTTTCGTATTCCTTCTTTATGAGAGGAACCTCCCGAGGAAGCCACTTGGGAGAAAAGGCGTCATAGACGATGCAGTGAGCCTTCATCTTTATGGCATTCTCCTGACAGTAATCAACCACAAGATCGGGTGCCGGACGACGGTAAACCTTGGGGCTGTCCTTGTCATACCGGGGTTTTCCTTTATCGGGTTCAAGATCCAACCAATAAAACGGAGCCGTCGCATAATTAAACGTTCCTCTGAACAAGTCGCGATAGGCTGCGTTCTTCTCCTGCGTTTCAAATTCGTCGAGCATGAAGATATTGCACCCGAAATTGTAGTCATGCGTCTTCTGGTTAATTTTGAACCGGACATTTGTAACGGGCTTTCCATTTTTGTCGACAAACCGGATGGTATTATAGCCCTTACGGTACAATTCAATACCGTACTTTACCCTTTCCTGTATAAAATCCTCATTTTCACGGAATATTTTCAGCACTTTTTCATTTCGTTCAAACATAAAACATTGACCGCCTTTCTCCCTGTTACAAACTTTTTCCGCCGTCCACATAAAGGCTCTGCCCGGTTATGTATCGACCCGACTCGGAGCAAAGAAGAAGCGCCGCCCCCGAGCAATCGTTCTTGTCACCGTAGAAGCCCGCCGGAATTGCAGCGATTACCTCTGCCGCATAGTCCGGGTCACGTAATGCCTCCTTGTTCCGATCGGTATAGATGACTCCCGGGGCAATGTTGTTAACGGTAATCCCATCTTTGGCCAACTGCAGCGCCAGCGATTTGACCATGTTGGTTTGCGCGGCTTTGGAAGCAGAATACACAAGCATATCCGGGTGCGGCTTGGCTTCCTGAACACTGCCGATCGTAAGGATACGGCCCCACCTTTTTGCCTGCATAGAAGGGACAAATGTCTGAATCAAGCGAAGAGACGAAAGCAAATTGCAGTTGATCTGGTCATGAAATTCTTCGATCGTGATCTCATTCCACTTTTTGCGGTATTGTATCGAGGCATTCAGCACAAGAATGTCAATGTCCCCCACCTCGCGTGCGATGGCTTCTATGCTTTCCGGATTCCTAAGATCGGCTAAAACAATGCCGTCAACAACGCCACCTTTTTCCTCAATTTCTGCTTTTACCCTCTCGCACTGTGCAGTGTTGCCAGAGCCGTGCAGAAAAACCCTCGCACCGGCCTGTGCAAGACTGGCGGCTATTGCCGAGCCTATCCCCCGGCTGGAGCCCGTAACCAGTGCGCGTTTCCCTTCGAGAGAAGCGATCATTTTATCACCTCAATTTCCTGTAGATTGTATTGGGTATTGAATTGCATCTCAAAGCTGTTCTCTATCGCTGACGTATATTTTTTCGGATCTTCCGTGTTGCTCTCAAACATGCCGTAATGGGTGGGTACGCCAACGCGGGGGTTGATCGCTTTTGTAACTTTTACCGCTTCCTCAACGTTCATGTTTCCCAGTTTTCCGTTGATGCAAATAAACAGGATATCCGGTCTGTACTTTTGCATGCAATTCAACCGTTCGTCGTAAAGCGTATCGGATGTAAAATACAGGCGATACCCCTTCCAGTCAAGCGCAATCCCCATCGCCTCAACCGTGTGAAAGGCGGGTACGGCGGTTATTGTGAAGGTGCCGACGGCAACGCTTTGACCAATCCGGAGAATTTGGATGTGGTCACGGCCCAATTCTCTGAGCGTTTTTTCGCAAGAGGGTGGGGCGATGATGGGGATAGCCTGATCAAACAGAGGTATCGCATCGATATCCAGATGATCGAGATGATTGTGTGTGCATAGCACAGCATCGCCCTTGAAATCCTTAGCAGCAAAAGGCGGTTCGACCAACCGCGGTC
>JAEZJA010000147.1 GCA_023415895.1 Bacillota bacterium | reverse complement strand
CCCTTATAGCTGGCGGTCTACATCTGCTTCGCGCTTTATAAGAGACTTCGGAGAAACAGCTCCAGCGACTATTTCCCCTAAATAGAAATTATCCATTCAGGTTAAAGTCTATATAGGTAATTTCCCGTTATGTTTTTGACATTCATCGGGTGCTCCTTCTTATACTTCATAAATAGTCAAGAATGGATATGGTGAAAATTAAATGGATACATCAATTTTAGAACAAGCGCTAAACGCTTTAGAATTCTATGTACTCAGAGAAGTAGAGCGTATTGTCGCCGGAACAGGAACAGCGTGTCCTGTTAGTCTTGTCAACAAGATGGAACTATGCATTCAGTTCAATAAAGAATTAGGAATGATGAGTGATACTACAAATGTCGAAGGGTATCTGGATAAATGCGGATATGATCATGAGTTTATAACGTCCTATATCAATATCGTAAAAAATCACAGACAAGAAAACTGTCCAAATGAAATCTATTGGGACAGTATTGATAATTTGTATCAGGCATATCCAATAGATGAATATCCGAAAATCGCTTTGTTTGAATTCCCTAAGGAAATACATATTGCCTATGCGGTATGCGGGACACAATGTGGTAACAGGGAATTCATAGTTGATGGGCAAACCCAAGTATGCGAATTTTGTCATAAACAGATGTTTAGAACTGAAGTGCGTAAATATACCTTGTGTGAGAACCCGGATACAGAAAGCAGCGAAATATGAGCAACCCGCTATTGCTACGATACCTTTTGACCAATTTCCAGCTTGTTTATTATTACAGCCTGTCAAGCCTAATTGTCTGTAATAGAATACTGTTGAATCAAAGCTAGCATCTAAAGGTGCTTTGTATAATTCCTCGAGCTTTCAACATACGATTCCTTTACATTTGCCACGATGGCGACGAAGTACGAAAAAACGGTGTTGTGGATTATGCCGAGATGACCGTAGGAGAAAACTACGGTTACTTTGTGGGTTGGTTTATGGGGACGCTGTACAATCCCACCCTGACCTTGGTCCTGGCCTGGGTCTCTGCAAGGTGTCCCCGCGTGCCGTGGATGACTGCCGTGCCACCTCCCCTCATCAGAGGGAGGCTCGTGTAAATGTATGATTAGCCTGACAGCATGGTTTGTATGTGTTATGATGCGCACCGGGGATTTTCTCCGGTGCGCATCGCTGGTTTTGGGCGGTATTAGGATTAATGGCATTAAATAGTAATACTACATTAAATTAACGGTTGAAAGCGGATGCCTGAACATGGTACATTGTAGTAGTAACCAGCGGGCTAAGTGCAAAAAGACAGGTATATACTATAGACATTTTTAAAATAGGGAAGTACAAGGTATGGAAAACGGATTAAAGAAAAAGTATGGTTTGTTCACCGCCATTGCCATGGTAGTGGGCATTGTCATCGGGAGCGGTGTTTTTTTCAAAGCGGAGGCCGTTTTGAAGGCCACCGGGGGGAACATGCCGCTTGGGATCGCTGCGTGGATTATCGTCGGGCTGATTATGATTGCTTGTTCCTACACTTTTGCCACGATGGCGACAAAGTATGAAAAAATAAACGGCGTTGTGGATTATGCAGAGATGACCGTAGGAGGAAACTATGGTTACTTTGTGGGGTGGTTTATGGCGACAATCTATAATCCCACGCTGACCTCCGTTTTGGCTTGGGTCTCCGCACGGTATACCTGTGTATTACTGGGCTGGGACATTACAGGTGGCTCCTGTATGACCATTGCTTGCTTTTATCTGATCGCCAGTTACGCGATCAATTCGCTGTCACCTATCATCGCCGGAAAATTTCAGGTCGCTACGACAGTGATCAAGCTTATCCCCCTGTTGTTTATGGCGGTGGCAGGATCCATCATCGGTTTGCTCAACGGATCGACTGTACAAAACTTTTCTCATGTTGCCAATGCGAGCGTCAGTACAAGCGGCGGACTTTTCGCTTCTGTCGTGGCCGTTGCCTTTGCTTACGAGGGATGGATTATTGCCACCTCTATTAATGCCGAGCTGAAGGATTCCAAAAGGAATCTTCCCAGAGCACTGATCTGGGGATCTCTGATTGTGGTTGCCGTCTATGTGCTGTATTATATCGGCCTGGCAGGCGCTGTTTCCACCGAGACACTGATGAACGATGGACAAGCCGGCGCCATGATGGCTTTCCAGAATATATGTGGCCCGCTTGGCGGCTCCTTGATTTTCGTGTTTGTGATTATCTCTTGTCTTGGCACATTGAATGGCCTGATGTTAGGATGCAGCCGCGGCATGTACTCTCTGGCTATCCGGGATTGCGGCCTAAAGCCGGAGGTCTTCAAACAGGTGGACAAAGCAACCAATATGCCGGCCAATTCTTCCATTGTGGGGCTTTTGCTTTGTGCCTTCTGGCTGCTTTATTTCTATGGGGCAAACCTCACCACTCCCTGGTTCGGCGTATTCTGCTTTGATACCTCGGAACTGCCGATCATAACACTTTACGCCGCTTATATCCCCATTTTTATTATGCTTGTTAAAAAAGAGAAGGACATCGGTCTGTTTAAGCGATTTATCATGCCGATCTTGGCTATCCTTGGCTGTGTATTTATGATGGTCGCTGCCTGCTTTGCTCATGGAATGGATGTTGTCTATTATTTGATTGTTTTCACCATAGTTATCATGATTGGCGCTTGTTTTCGTAAGAAGCAAAAATAAATGCAACGTTTTATTTCTCAAACCAGTATGCCAGTTGATCAGCAGCGCCCCGGCCAATTGCATGGCCGGGGCGATGCTTTTGTCTGCTTATACCCGCCTATAGTCTATGCACCGGAATAAATATACAGTACTATTCATCAAAATATACATTTTAATTCATCATCATGCGTATAGAATAATCCTTGAAAATAGCCGATACTGTACACATTGACAAAATTACGGTTTTCGTATAAATATTCGGTTTCAGGGGTTGCAAATCCAAAAAGCGGGGGGTATAATAAAAACCATGCAAGCACACGAACATGTCGGACAGAGAGGAATCATGCAGCATGGATAAGATTAAAAAGGTTGTATTGGCGTATTCCGGAGGTCTGGACACCTCGATCATTATTCCCTGGCTCAAGGAGAATTACGACGGCTGTGAGGTCATTGCCGTGGCTGCTGATGTGGGGCAGGGCAAGGAGCTCAACGGACTGCATGAGAAAGCGATCAAAACAGGCGCTTCCAAATTGTATATAGAGGATCTGCGCAAGGAATTCGTCGAGGACTTTATTTTCCCGACGGTCAAAGCCGGCGCGGTCTATGAGAACCAGTACCTGCTGGGCACGTCGTTTGCCCGTCCGATCATTGCCAAGCGCCTTGTGGAAATTGCCAAGGCCGAGGGCGCAGACGCCATCTGCCACGGCTGCACGGGCAAGGGCAACGATCAGGTGCGGTTCGAGCTGGCCATCAAGGCCTTTGCTCCCGATATGAAGATCATCGCTCCCTGGCGTATTTGGAGCATTAAATCCAGAGACGAGGAGATCGATTACGCCGAGGCGCACAACATTCCGCTGAATATCAGCCGGGAAACCAATTATTCCAAGGACAAGAACCTGTGGCATCTGTCGCATGAGGGTCTCGATCTCGAAAGCCCGGCCAACGAGCCGAAATACGACGAGATCCTCGAAATGGGCGTTTCTCCTGAAAAAGCGCCGGATAAGGCCACCTATGTGACCCTGTCCTTTGAAAAGGGCATTCCGGTGGCGCTCGACGGCGTCAAGATGGACGGCGTCACCCTGATCGAAAAGCTCAACGCGCTGGGCGGCGCCAACGGCATCGGCATTGTGGACATGGTCGAAAATCGGCTGGTCGGCATGAAGAGCCGCGGCGTGTATGAAACCCCCGGCGGCTCCATCCTGTACAAGGCGCATGAGGCGCTCGAGACCCTGACGCTCGATCGCGACACCATGCACTACAAACAGCAGATGGTGGCGGGCAAGTTCAGCGAGCTGGTGTATTACGGCCAGTGGTTTACCCCGCTGCGCGAAGCGCTGTCGGCTTTCGTGGATTCCACGCAGGAGCACACGACCGGCGACGTTAAGCTCAAGCTGTACAAGGGCAACATCATTCTCGCTTCGCTGACCTCTCCCTATTCGCTCTATGATGAGGAGATCGCGACCTTTGACGAGGACGAAGTCTATGATCAGATGGATTCGCAGGGCTTCATCAACCTGTTCGGCCTTCCCATCAAGGTACAGGCCAAGAAGCAGGGCAAATAAGAAAAGAAAAGGGGGCACGGTGCGCCGTGCCCCTGTGTTATAAACGGGACAGCATGAGATACAGCATGACAGAAACGAGGGTGTTTTATGAAGCTTTGGGCGGGACGGTTCCGCAAGGAACTCGATGAAAAGACCAACGATTTCAATTCGTCCATCTCCTTTGATTCGCGGATGTTCCGTGAGGATATTTCCGGGAGCATGGCTCACGCCGCCATGCTCACACAGCAGGGCATACTAACACCGGCCGACGGCGAGGCCATTCGCAATGGACTGGCCGATATTCTCGCCGACATCGAGTCGGGAGCGCTGACCATTGACGAACATGCGGAGGATATCCATACCTTTGTGGAGGGCGAGCTGACCGCTCGTGTGGGCGATGCCGGCAAGCGGCTGCACACGGGACGAAGCCGCAACGATCAGGTGGCGCTTGATGACCGCCTGTATCTCCGCTCGCTCGCCGCGCCGCTGCGGGCACAGCTGTGCGAGCTGATCAGCGTGCTGTGCGCCAAGGCCGAGCAATATGCCGATGCGGTCATGCCGGGCTATACCCACCTGCAGCGCGCCCAGCCCATCACCTTCGGCCATCATCTGCTGGCCTACACCGAAATGCTGCTGCGCGATATCGGCCGTCTGGACGACGCGGTCAAGCGCATGAACGTCTCGCCTCTGGGCAGCGGCGCGCTGGCCTCAACGACCTATCCGCTCGACCGTCAGGCGGTCGCTGCGGCACTTCACATGGACGGCGTTACAGCCAATTCGCTTGACGGCGTGTCCGACCGCGACTTTGTGATTGAGCTGTCGGCGGTGCTGTCGCTCGTGATGGTGCACCTCTCCCGCTTTTCGGAGGAAATCATCCTCTGGTGCTCGTGGGAGTTTAAATTTATTGAGTTGGATGACGCGTTTTCAACCGGCTCCTCGATTATGCCCCAGAAGAAGAATCCCGACATTGCCGAGCTTGTGCGGGGCAAATCCGGTCGTGTGTTCGGCGATCTGATGACCGTGCTGACCATGATGAAGGGGCTGCCCCTGGCGTATAACAAGGATATGCAGGAAGACAAGGAGGCGGTGTTCGATGCCTTCGACACCGTGCGCATGTGTCTGACCGCTTTCATTCCGATGGTGGACACCATGCGGGTGCTGACCGCCAACATGCGTAAAGCGGCGGCGGGCGGCTTTATCAACGCCACCGACTGCGCCGATTATCTTGTGGGCAAGGGACTGCCCTTCCGGGACGCTTACAAGGCGACGGGTTCGCTCGTGGCGGCGTGTATCGATAAAGGATTGACTCTCGAGACCCTGCCGCTCGAGGAATACAAGGCCGTATGCGATCTGTTCGGTGAGGATGTGTATGAAGCGATCTCGCTCGACCGCTGCGTGGCCATGCGCCGCGTTTATGGCGGCCCGGCCCCCGATAATGTGCGTGCGCAGGTCGAACGTGTCCGCGCCGCGATTGGCGCAGCAAAGGAGTAGACGACAATGACAATACAAGCGGGTATTCTCGGCGCGACCGGTTATGCGGGTGTGGAGCTTACACGGCTGTTGCTGCGCCATCCCAATGCGCAGGTCGCGGCTGTCGGTTCGGTCTCCTTTGAGGGGCAGAAGCTGTATGAGGTCTATCCCTCCCTGCGGGACATCTGCTCACTCGAGTGTGCCAAAGCCGAGGAGGTCATTGCCAAAAGCGATGTGGTTTTTGCTGCGCTGCCCCATGGACTGTCCCAGGACACAGCGGCTGTCTGTGTCGCACAGGGCAAGAAGTTTATTGATCTGGGCGCGGACTTCCGTCTGGACGATCCCGCCGTGTATGAAACGTGGTACGGCTGTGAGGCGCAGCACCCCGAACTGCACGAGCAGGCGGTGTATGGCCTGCCCGAGCTGTTCCGTCAGGACATCGTACGCACGTCGGTCGTCGGCAACCCCGGCTGTTACCCGACCAGCATCGCGCTGGGTCTTGCTCCCGCCCTGCGAGCGGGGCTGGTTGAAGCGCAGGGGATTGTGATCGACTCCAAATCGGGCACCACGGGAGCGGGACGCAAGACCACGCAGGGCACGCATTTCCCCGAATGCAACGAGGCATTTTCAGCCTATAAGGTGGCTTCCCACCGGCATACGCCCGAAATCGAGCAGACGCTGTCCAAGATGGCGGGTGCGCCGGTCACCGTGACCTTTGTACCCCACCTGCTGCCGGTCAACCGCGGCATTCTGTCCACGATGTACGCACGCATGAAGCCGGGCGTGACGCTTGAAACCGTGCGCGAAGAGTATGAATCGACCTATGAGAAGGAACCCTTCGTGCGCCTGCTGCCTCCCGGCGCGGCGGTGGATATCCGCAATGTGCGCTGCTCCAATTACTGCGACATTCAGCTGTATACCGATGAACACACAGGGCTGCTGATTGTGACCTCTGTGATCGACAATATGGTCAAGGGTGCTGCCGGTCAGGCCATTCAGAATATGAATCTGCTGTTCGGTCTGGCAGAGACCGACGGCCTGGATATGATTCCTCCCGCTTTTTAAGAATTCACGATATACGTGGAAAGGCATGATGACATATGGACTTTACGTTTACACAAGGCGGCGTGACCGCTGCCAAAGGGTTCCGGGCCGCGGGGATTCACTGCGGCATTCGCAAGAACCGCGATAAAAAGGATCTGGCACTGATTGTGTCCGACTGCCCGGCAGCCGCCGCGGCGGTCTTTACCCAGAACCTCGTCAAGGGCGCGCCCTGCATCGTTTCGGCGCAGCATCTGGTAGACGGCAAAGCCAGCGCCGTGATCTGCAACAGCGGCATCGCCAACACCTGCGCGGCGGACGGAATGGAGAAGGCCAACGCCATGTGTGCTCTGACGGCGCAGGCGCTGGAGTTGAGCGAAAACGATGTGTTGGTGGCCTCCACCGGCGTGATCGGCCCCTCCATCAATATGGAGCCGATCGAAGCAGGGATGTCTTCCCTGGCCGCCGCGTTGTCCAAAGAAGGGCATACGGCCGCCGCCCAAGCCATCATGACGACGGATACCGTCAAAAAAGAATTCGCGCTGACCTTCACGCTGGGCGATACGGTGTGCACCATGGGCGGTATGGCCAAGGGCAGCGGCATGATCGCTCCTAACATGGCAACCATGCTCAGCTTCATTACCACCGATGCCGCCGTCGACAGCTCACTGCTGCAGCAGGCGCTGGCCGATGCCGTGGGCGATACCTTCAATATGCTGTCAGTCGACGGCGATACCTCCACCAACGATACGCTGATCGTCCTGGCCAACGGCATGGCGGGCAATGTGCCTGTGACCCAAAAGAACGACGAGTATACGACCTTTGTGGAGGCGCTCAGGGCGCTGTGTACCTCTCTGTGCCGCGCGCTGGCTGCCGACGGTGAGGGCGCGACCAAGCTGCTCGAATGCCGGGTCAGCGGCGCGGCAAGCGTGAAAGACGCCAAGGTGATTGCCAAATCTGTGATCAATTCGTCGCTGCTCAAGGCCGCCATGTTCGGCGCGGACGCCAACTGGGGGCGTGTGCTGTGCGCCATCGGGTATGCAGGCGCCAACGTGAATGTGCAGGGCGTGGACGTTTCCTTCCTGTCGGAGGCGGGGAGCATTGACGTGTGCCGCAGCGGAGCGGGCATTGATTTCAGTGAGGAAAAGGCCAAGGACATTCTGACCCAGAAGGAAATCATCATCGATATCCGGCTGAGCGACGGCACAGCCACCGCCACGGCCTGGGGCTGTGACCTGACCTACGATTACGTCAAAATCAACGGCGATTATCGCAGCTAAAAGGCGGAGGGGGACAGCGGTATGACAATTTCCACAATGGAAAGAGCGCAGGTGCTGACACAGGCGCTTCCCTATATTAAGCAATATGCCGGAAAGACCGTGGTGATCAAATACGGCGGCAACGCCATGATCAGCGACGAGCTCAAGTCGGCCGTCATGGAGGACATCGTGCTGTTGTCCACCGTGGGCATCAAGGTGGTGCTGGTGCACGGCGGCGGCCCGGAAATCAACCAGATGCTGGGCAAGATCGGCAAGAAGCCCAAATTCATTAACGGGCTGCGCTACACCGATGAGGAAACGATGGAAGTCGTACAGATGGTGTTGGCCGGAAAGGTCAATAAAAGCCTTGTGCAGCGCCTGGAGCAGCACGGAGGCCGCGCGATTGGCCTGTGCGGGCTTGACGGCGGTATGATCAAGGCGCAGAAAATGGCGGGTGAACCCGATCTCGGGATGGTCGGCGACATTACGCACGTGGACGTGACGCTCATACGCAACTGTCTGGACAACGCCACCATTCCGGTGGTCGCAACCGTTGCCGCCGGGAGTCACGAGGGTGAAATCTTCAACATCAACGCCGATATCGCTGCCTCACAGATCGCCGCGGCGCTGGGAGCCGAAAAGCTGGTGCTGATGACCGATGTGCGCGGTCTGCTGCGCAACAAAGACGATGAAGCGTCGCTGATCTCGGTGGTGCATGTCAGTGACGTGCCCGGACTCAAGCGGCAGAACATCATTCAGGGCGGCATGATTCCCAAGATCGACTGTTGCGTCGAGGCCGTGCGGCGGGGCGTCAAGCGCACCCATATCATTGACGGACGCATTGCCCATTCGATTCTGATCGAAATGCTGACCGATGAGGGCATCGGCACGATGTTCTTATAAAGAAAAGGGGAGACGCTATGACTTTCCAAGAGATCAAGGAGACCGAGGCGGCGTCGCTTATGCCCACCTACAGCCGCTTTAGCGTGGCGCTCGCAAGCGGGCAGGGGGCCACGGTAACAGACGTCAACGGCAGGGACTATATCGATTTCGGCAGCGGTATCGGCGTGAATTCTCTGGGCTACGCCGATCGCGACTGGGTGGCCGCCGTACAGATGCAGGCGGCGACCCTGCCGCATGTGTCCAACCTGTACTACAACGAAACCCAGACGGCGCTGGCAGCCGAGCTGACAAAGGCGCTGGGTATGGGGCGTGTGTTCTTCGGCAATTCGGGGGCCGAGGCCAACGAATGCGCCATCAAGCTGGCACGCAAATACAGCTTTGACAAGTACGGCAGCGGCCGGTCAACCGTGATCGGCCTGAGCAATTC
>JAEZJA010000082.1 GCA_023415895.1 Bacillota bacterium | reverse complement strand
GCTATGCACAGCGTCAGACAGGCTGTGGGAGGCCACCACGGGGCCTGTGGCAGTGGATAGTACATCCCAAAAGCCGCGCACGTTCAGATGAGAAACATCCGGAAGAATGTGTAGCTGCTCCATACGGCGCACCGTCGCAAATCCAAAGGGCGTCAGTCCCTCGTCGCAGCCCGATCGGCAGCCGTGCCCCAGCTCGTTGGAGCCATTCCATGTCAAAGTCATCATTTTGACACCAAGGTCGGCGAAGGTATCCAGCGCCTCCAGCCGTCCGGCCAGTGCAGAACCGCCTTCAATCGTCAGAATACCCGCACAGGCGTGATGAGCCATCGCCTGCCGCAGATCGTCCGCATTGTTGACAAGACGCAGTTGATCCGGGTGCTGCTGAGCCTGCCGGTGGGCAAGCTGCAGAATGTCGCAGCACTGGACAAACGCCTCTTCGCCGCGAAGAGCATCGGGCATCCATACGGCAAACGCCTGTACCCAGACATCATAGCGAAGGCCGCGCTTGAGATCAATGTGCAGTTGGTTTTCATCAAGGGGCAGCTGCCGGGTGTAGCATTCGTAAAGGGTGTCGCAGTGCAAATCAAAAAGCCTCATCCAAATCCCCCGCATCAAAAGCGCCCTGGATGTGATCAAGCTGCATGATCTCCATCGGGCGTTTGGCATTCGTGATGATTTCAATAACGTCAAAGCGCGGTTGAAGAGTGTTAATCTGATTATTGCGCAAATAGAGCATCGCGGTTTTGATGATGCGCCGTTGTTTATCGGCCGTCACCGCTTCGCGCGGCTCATACAGCGCTCCCTCGCTTCGTGTTTTGACTTCCACGAATACAATATACGGGCCATTGGCAGCAATTATGTCAACCTCTCCGAAACGGCTATGGTAATTGGCCGTCCAGATTTCATACCCTTTTTCTCTTAAAAAACGCGCGGCCAACACTTCGCCTGCCGCGCCCTTGGATACTCCGGCCATGCTCTCACCCTCTCACGTCTGTCTTCGCGTTTTGATGGCGTTGTGATGTGTAGATTAACCGAGGATCTTTCTGAGGAAGCTTAGTCGGTGGATGGGTGACGGCCCGTAACGGCGAAGCAGCTCCACATGCAGCGCCGTACCGTAGCCTTTATGTTTGTTGAACTGGTACTGAGGATACTGCTCGTCCAACTGCTTCATCAGCCGGTCACGGCTGACCTTGGCAAGAATAGAAGCCGCACCGATGGCAGCTGACAAGCTATCCCCCTTTACAATTGTCTGTGCTTGAACAGACAGATTGGGAGGCAGCTGATTGCCGTCAATGATGGCCAGATCAGGTTTAACGTGCAGTCCGTCAATCGCCCGTTTCATTGCCAGAAAGGTTGCGTTGAGGATATTGAGCATTTCAATCTCCTCAACCGAGGCACTGGCAACGGCATAGGCCACCGCCTGCTCCCGGATCACATCGAAGAGGGCTTCTCTTTTTTTCTCACTCAACTTTTTGGAATCGTTGAGACCCGGGATTTCCCGCTCGGGATCAAGAATGACGGCAGCCGCATAAACCGGCCCGGCGAGAGGCCCCCGTCCTGCCTCATCCACACCGCAAACAAAGTGGTAACCGTCTGCATAAATGGCGCGGTCAAATTCCGTATTGGTCAAAGGGCAATCGATCATGACATCTCCCCCTGTTCCGGTCTTTCCAGCGTAATGCGTCCGAGCTTACCCGCCCGGAATTCGTCCAGCAGCATGGACGCGGCGCGTTCGGTATCCGCCACACCGCCCGAAAGCAGCATGCCCCTCTTGCGCGCAATCTCTTGTAGCAAATCATAGGTTTCCTCCGGCAGCTCACCGCTCAGCTTATAACGCTCGCAGAGCATCCCGGCATAGTCTCTTTTCAGCACAGACAACAGCCCGCACGCAAGTTCCTCCATGCTCAGCACTTCATCACGAATGGCGCCCGTAAATGCCAGATGGCGAGCAATCGTCTGATTCTCAAATTTTGGCCACAGGATACCGGGGGTGTCCAGCAGCTGCGAACCGTCCGCGGCCGTATACCATTGGTTACCGCGCGTGACACCCGGACGGTCTTCCGTACGTGCCTTTCCCCCGCCCGACATGCGGTTGATAAAGGTCGATTTTCCCGAGTTGGGAACGCCGACGATCATCATACGGATGGCGCGCTTGGCCATGCCTTTGTCCTGCCACTGCTGGATACGGTCGGCCAGAACACGCTTGACGAGCGGCAAAAAGCCGCCCAGTCCTTTGCCGCTGCGGCAGTCCATGGACATGGCGGCCATTCCCTGTTCCTGAAATGTTCGCACCCAGAGGGATGTGGCTTTGTCGTCGGCGATATCCGCCTTGTTGAGGACAATCACGCGCGGCTTGCCCGCCGTCAGCTCATCCAAATCGGGGATTCGGCTGCTCAGCGGAATACGCGCATCCACAATTTCCACAACCACATCCACAAGGGACAGGCTTTCTTTCATTTTGCGTCTGGTTTTGGTCATATGACCCGGAAACCATTGTATATTTCCGATATGCTCTTCCAAAGTTTAGATTCCTTTCTATACCGCCCGATTGCACAACGGTATGTACCCTTTACAGAAAACCGGCACGTTCAAACGGCAGAAAACGCAGTACGACCTTGCCGACGACATCATTGACATTGACAAACCCGATCTCGGCACTCCGGCTGTCCTTGGAAATGGGACGGTTGTCGCCCATGACGACCAAATAGCCGTCGGGGACAGTTTGCACCGCCGTACCAAAATCACGAATAACCGTGTCTCCCGTGGTGTACGCCTCTTCGAGAACGATGCCGTTGAGTACAACCTTGTGCGTATCGGGTTGAATGGCGATCGTATCCCCGCCGACAGCAATGACGCGCTTAACGAGCGGTTCAATCGTATACCGGTCGATAACAACAATATCGCCGCGTTCGGGCGAATACATACAGGTGAGAAGAATCAGCCGCTCCTCATCATACAGCGTGGGAAC
>JAEZJA010000251.1 GCA_023415895.1 Bacillota bacterium | reverse complement strand
GTCGATATTGTGTGTGTCTGTGTGCCAAGTGGCATCCATGGGGAAGTGGTGATGGCCTCAGCGCGGGCGGGAAAAAACATTGTTTGTGAAAAGCCGATGGAGATTACTCCCCAGCGTATTGCAGAAGTTACCCAGGTGGTCAATGCGTGCGGCGTTAAAATGCAATGCATTTTGCAGCGCCGTATGATGCCGGTCGCTATCGCCGTTCGCAACGCCGTGCGGGAAGGAAAACTCGGTAAAATTGTTCTGGCGGATGCCAACCTAAAATACTACCGTGACCAGGAATACTATAACAGCGCCGGATGGCGAGGAACATGGGAACTTGATGGCGGCGGTGCGCTGATGAACCAAGGCGTTCACGGCGTCGATTTAATCCTGTGGATGCTTGGCGACGAGGTCGAGTCGTTATATGGCCGCGCAGAAACCCTCGTACGCAACATTGTGGTGGAAGATACAGCAGCAGCTGTTTTGAATATGCGCAGCGGAGCGTTGTGCGTCATTGAAGGGGCCACTTCTACCTACCCTGGTTTCTCCAGCACCTTTGCCGTTTATGGTGAAAAGGGCACCATTGTTTTTAACGATGAGAGAATTCTGGAATGGTCCTTTCTCGATGAAGCAAATGCGCCCGAACGTCCCGATCTGCAAAAAGGCGAAGCAGTCGGTGGAGCAACAAATCCTATGCAAATTGGTATCTATGGCCATGTATGTCTGTTACGAGACCTGGCGGAATCGGTGATGCAGGATAAACGGCCAATGATTCCGCCGGAGGACGCGGCAGCCGCCGTTCGTGTGATTTGTTCCATTTACGAATCCTCAAAAGTAAGAAAAGAATTAACCTTAGCGCAATGACCGCTCCCGGGATTCGCTTTCGAGATAGAAGAACAAACAGAAAGGCAGGTGCGAGCCCATGAACTCGTTTTTTTACATTTTTGCTAACGTCAAAACATGGGCTTTGCTATGAAAATTTCCTTTATTACGGATGAGGTAAGCCAAAATTTCGATACTGTATTGGATTTTGCCGTCAATTTCGGCTTTGACGGAGTGGAATTACGATCTGTTGAGGATATTCCCATTGATAGCGTCCCCCTTAAAACAGCAGAAGCTTATTATTCTCGGCTTCAGGATCATCGCCTCGATGTATGCTGTCTCGCCTCCTCTTTCCTGAAATGCAGCCTGCATAACGAGGAGCAGATTCAGGAAAATATGAATAAACTGAATCGTTTGTGTGATTTATCGGATGTTTTTGGCTGCAATAAAATTCGGGGATTCACCTTTTTTCGCGACCAAAACGAGAGCTATGAGGATCAGGCGGAAGCAATTCTGGAGCGTATTCTGCCTGTCATCGATGTGCTTGATCATCGAAATAAGATCTTGCTTCTGGAAAGTGATCCTTCGGTCTACACAACCAATCACGCGATGCTCGCCAATTTCTTATATCGTCTCGATTCCCCGCTTGTCGGCGCCATTTATGATCCTGGCAATGATATCTATGATCCTTGCGGTGAGCTCCCATACCCTGACGGCTATGACGCCATTGAGCCTTTTATCCATCATATCCATATTAAAGACGCCATACAGGATGAAAATAAGTTGCCTCAATGTGTAAAGATAGGAACCGGGTTGGTGGATTACGACGGCTTGATACCCAGGCTGTGTAAAGACGGTTACGAGGGATACCTTTCACTGGAGACGCATTACCGCATCGGCTCCGTCATCACCGATGAGATGATTCGGCTTCCACAGGGTAGCCGGTTCTCGGATGGCGGTTTGGCAGCCACGACGGAAAGCGCGCTGGCGCTCGCAAAGTTGCTGGACAAATATAAGAATAGCGTATCCATTCATTAAATGGCAAAGGGTCTGTATTGATATACGACCGATAGGAGGAAGCAACATTGTCTCGCACTTTAATTTGTAACGGCGATTTGGTTCAGGATGGTGATATAACAAAAAAGAACATCTTGATCGAAAAGGATAGGGTTGCCGCAATATTGCCTCCAACGAGTTTTGTCCCTGCCGATCGGATCATCAATGCCGAGGGGTATTTCCTATCTCACGGGTTTGTCGATATACATACACACGGCGGTTACGGCTACGATTTTATGGATGGGACAGTGGAAGCCTATACCGGTGCAGCCGAGGGGCATGTCCGTCACGGAACGACGGCTCTTGTGCCCACGACACTGGCCAGTTCAAAAGAAGAACTCAAGAAAACGTTTGACACCTTCCGTACAGCAAAAGGGGTTAAGACAAAGGGTACAAAATTGCTTGGGTTGCATATTGAAGGACCCTATATCAGTCCTCAACAGGGAGGCGCGCAGGATCCCCGTTATATCCGCAGACCAAATCCAAGGGAATATGAAGAGTTACTGTCCTGCTCTGACGATATCCTGCGATGGACCATAGCTCCCGAAATTGAGGGGGCTCTGGAACTTGGTAAATATCTGGCACAACGCCATATTCTTCCCTCCATTGGACACTCGAACGCTACGTATGAGCAGGTCAAGAAAGCCTTTGACTGCGGGTTTACGCACATTACGCACCTCTACTCGGCCATGTCTTCCATCACTCGCACAATGGGCTTCCGCCATGCTGGAGTTATTGAAAGTGCTTATCTGATGAATGGTATGACGGTTGAGATTATTGCTGACGGACGTCATCTTCCTGCGCCTCTGCTGCAAATGGTTTATCGCTTTATTGGAGCAGAAAGAACGGCGTTGATCACCGATTCGATGCGAGGGGCCGGCTGTCCGGAAGGGCAAAGCATACTTGGCAGCCTGAAAAACGGGCAAGCGGTATTGATTGAAGATGGTGTTGCCAAGTTGCCGGATCGTTCCGCCTTTGCGGGAAGCGTTGCGACTTGCGATACGTTGGTGCGTACGATGATTCGCGAGGGAGAAGCAAGTTTGGAACAAGCGGTTGCTATGATGACCAGCGTTCCGGCAAAGATCATTGGAAAAGGCGATCAAATCGGAAGGATTGAGCCAGGAAAGGCCGCCGACCTGATACTCTTTGACAAAGATATTCATGTCATGATGACCTTTATTGACGGAAAAACCGTGTACATCTCCCGAAAGTTTTCCGAAGATGAAACGATGAACGTTTCTTCATTCTGATTATCTCTATACGTGCTGGAATTTTTAAAGAGCAAAAACACTGTTTGACATGCGTGAAATTGACAAGAAAAATGCAACTGAGCTCAACAGATCAAATCAATAGGGGGCTGATCAATTGAAAAGCAGTTTTTTTACAGACAAGCTGAAAGTACTGCAGTTTGATACAAGGGCTGAAATGGGAGCCGGAGCTGCGAGGGATATTGCTCGCACCGTAGAAACGTGTGTTGAGCAGCGCGGTGAATGCAACATAATCTTCGCAGCGGCCCCCTCGCAATCGGATATGCTATTGAGCCTTCAGCAATACAACACGGTTACTTGGGAGAAGGTTAACGCGTTTCATATGGATGAATACATTGGTCTGAACCCGTCAGCACCACAGAGGTTCGGACACTTTTTAAAAAAGTCAATATTTTCAAAGCACCCTTTCCACAGCGTTCACTATATTCAAGGCTGGGCAGAAAACAGTGAGCAGGAATGTGAACGGTATGCTGAGCTGCTCAAGAAAAATCCTCCCGATATCGTTTGTATGGGCATCGGAGAGAATGGGCATATCGCTTTCAATGATCCTCATGTCGCTGATTTTCATGATCCCAAAATGGTGAAAGTTGTAAGCCTCGATTGGGTGTGCCGCCGGCAACAGGTTCATGACGGATGTTTTAATTCATTGGATGATGTGCCTTTGCATGCGATTACACTCACGATACCTGCTTTGACAGCAGCGCATCATATTTTTTGTGTGGTCCCATCCTTGACAAAAGCGGCAGCGGTGCAAGCAACCTGCGAAGCAAAAATAGGGGAGCATTGCCCAGCGACAATCTTACGGCAGCACGATCATGCCGTCTTATATCTGGATGCGGACAGTTCGTCCTTGATTCATTCTTCCTGATTTGACTTTGATAATAAGTACAGAAGAAGCGACTAGTAAATATAATGCACACAAATGTTAGCCAACAACAGATATAATTGTACAATGCAAATAATCGATGGAAGATTTGCAAAGTATTGATAATCGGGCGATGCTATAATCAGTTCAGATTAGCGAAGGACCAATAAAAGGTTCCGCTTATAAAAATATCTAATGGAGGGAAATGGAATGATCAAAAAGTTATTGGCCTTGTCTGCAGCAGTCGTAATGATCACCAGCGTGTTTGCTGGCTGCGGTAAGACCGAAGAGACCAGCGGCACAGCTAGTCAACCCGAGAAGAAACCCGTAACCATTAAAGTTTGGCATCTTTGGAAGGAAGATCAGGAGCCTACCAGTAACCATCAGCGCTTTTTAACATGGGCGAAAAATTTCAATGCAACAAATACAGACAATATTACCGTCGAAGTTACCGGAAGTAAAACGGGGGATGCCATTCTGACGGCGATCTCAGCCGGAAGCACTCCTGATATTTTCCAGAATTATTGGAACAATACCTCCACTTGGGCAGATAAAGGCGCTCTGTACGATTTGACCGATTTTATTAATAATGATGCGGAATTTGACAAAGACGATTTCCTTGAAGGCGGCTGGTCGCAATCTACATACAAGAATAAAAAGTACGCTGTTCCCTTCGTACTGACTTCGTCCGAATTGTATGTACGAATGGATCTGTTAAAGCAAGCCGGATATACCAAGGCACCCGAGACCTTTAAGGAATTGACTGAAATGGCGATCGCCCTGACGAAAAAGGATGCAAAGGGCAACATCACACAGGCCGGATTCCTTCCCAACTATCCGTGGATTGACAATGTGCTGTGGCCGGTTGCGGCAGGTGCCAAGTGGATCGATGAAAAAACGAACACGATTACTTTTGACTCTCCAGAAATTAAAGCGGCGTATCAGTTCCAGACCGATATCTTCAACAGCCTCGGTTATAACAATGTCACAAAATTTAAGGAAGGCTTCGGCGCTGGCGGTACGGCAGAAGATCCGTTGCTGAAAGGTAAAGTTGCCATGATGTTCCGGGGTGAAGGAATCATCAATGCGCTTGACGAATTCGGCAAAGATGTCGAATGGAGTGTTGCTCCGGTTCCTTATTGGGAAGGTAATCCCAATGCGAAGAACGAGACCTTTATGGCAACCAATGTAATCAGCATGAATAAGAAAACCAGCAATCCGGAAGCTGCATGGAAGGTTCTGTCCAGCCTTACTTCCAAGGCACAGTTGAACGAGTTTTCGAAGGGTGCGTATGACAAGGGCTCTATGTATTGCAGAAAGAGTTCTCTGGAGTATGCCAAGACCCTTCCCGATGCTCCTAAGC
>JAEZJA010000178.1 GCA_023415895.1 Bacillota bacterium | reverse complement strand
ATCATTGGCTATTTACATTTGTATGCGTAAATCGTGGTTGTGCCTTTTCCTTTGTACCTTTTCGTTTCGTATTTGTCCGGGAAGGCGCTGATCAACTGCGTCAGCTTTGAATAGCCATAGGTGCGCGAATCAAAGTCCGGCTTTGTTCGTTTGATATAGGCGCCGGCTGAGCTGACGTTGACATAGCCGTCATCGTTTTGATAAGATTCAAAAGCCTTGCGCAGCAGGTTGTGAATGATTGTCAGGTCGTCGTTGTTTGACTCCTGCAAGCTGTCTTGTTCGTCGGCAACGGGGGAATGAGCGGGAACTTCCGCCACTTTTACAGCCACATTGTTATTCTCGAGATATTCCTGATAGATGAATTCATCACACGAATTTCGGAAAGACTCGGGTGTTTTCTTTTCGCCGACACCAATCACATACACGCCGGATTCCCGCATCTTAATGGCCAGCGGCGTGTAATCGCTGTCGCTGGACACGATGACAAAAGCATCATAAATCGAACTGTTCAGCAGCTCAATGGCATCGATAACCAAAGCCATATCCGTTGCATTCTTGCCACAGACATAATCAAACTGCTGCTCCGCTTTGATGGCCAGGCGTTTGATGTCGTTTTCCCAATTTTTCAGCGTGTCTTTTTTCCAGTTTCCGTATGCTCTTTTGACGACAATGCGCCCATGCGTCGAAATCTCCTGCATGGTCAGTTCCAGCTTGGAAAGCTGGGTGTTATCGGCATCGATTAGTACCGCGATTTTTTCTAATACACTCATGGCTGCACTCCTATGAATTCACAAAATCCTTCTATGTGAAAGATTGATGTTATTATTGGCTGAATAGCATTACAATCATAGTAACATAATGAGGGCAAGTTTACAACAACAATACAAGACGCAGAGCATATCCATCCGTAGTCGATAAATGCTATATCGCTATATTGCTATATTCAAAACTGATTTAATGAAATGAGGTGTAAGGTGTAAACTCGTAATCGCTGAGCGCGATATGGTTGGTATTAAAACTTACAGTTGCTTCTACTGTACCAATAGAAATGTTGGGACTATAGTTTTCGAATAGCATTCCAATGCCAATAATTACTTTAATGGTGTTTTGCTCAAAGTGGAATTCTACAATATCTCCTCTATAAACTCCTTTAAAACTCCCGATTTCCGGCTGGCTGCTTGTATCATAATCTAGTGTATACTTGTGGTTATCAAAATCAACAGTGTACGTTTTTTTATCCTCTGATGGGGTTATTGTAAATGGTTCGTCAAACCATTGATCAACTTCTTGCCCGAGAAGAGTATTATCTGTATATACCGGCTTCATGTAGCTGTCATCCATTTGAGCAATTTCCAATATATGAAGATCCATCATGGAATACCCTGTGCCTGAGCCCCAATAAACAGTAACAGCCAGTTCCTTGTTGCCGTCACCATTATAATCATAATAAGAAAGCTCAGGAAGGATCTGACGCGGCGTTAGCCCCGGCCAATCAAAATACGTACCTTTTCCATTTTGATAAAGCACCATGCCATAGGGATGCATTCCGAATAAGTAGATGTTTTCAGATTTGAGCTGAGCATACAACGGAAATGACGGAGAGTTATACGCAAAAGCATCTAGGTTGCTATCTATGGAATCCGTGGAATCTCGTATGATCGTTGAATTGGTGCTGTCTGGGGGTAAAGATTGAGTAAATTCCGTCTTATCAAGAGAAGACTCAAAAGTTTTTAAATTGTTCTTCTCACAACCACATAAAGTAAGGAATAGCATAAATATAAGCGATAGCTTACCTCTTAGTTTCATCGTATGACCACCTTTCATCCAATCTTTACAGTGTTTCTAGTTAGTATTTGTTGTGATGATGATTTCTTTTGCAATAATGTAACCACACAAACCGAGCGATGCGTCCAAACAGAAAATGAAATGGAGCAAATTGATAGTTAGTGCAATCATCCTAATTATATCATAATATACATAATAAGGGATCACTAAATAACTAGACGGATTATCCTTATACAAAAGCCGTGCAACTTTGATGGTTGCACGGCTTTGTAATACCAGGGGGAGGCACGCCCTTTAGTTGAGATTCAAATACTTTTCCCAGTAAAGAGTGTCTGCTTTTTCGCAGCTGGTGTAGCTTGCGCGCATCATGCGGCAGAACAGGGCGGCTTTTTCGCGCAGATGCTCATTTTTTTGGAACTCGTCGGTCAGTTTGCCGTCTAAATAGCATTGATAAAGTTTTTGTCCGATGACGGCACGATCCTCCGCGGGATAGGAACGGGAATAGTGGTCATAAAACCACACTTCGCCGGTGCTGTTTTCATAAGGAACATAACGGTCGGCAATTCCTTGGGAATAGGACATCACATAGCCGTCCGCGGGAGACATGGCCTCCCATTGACTCAGCCACGTGCTGTCCATCCGGTAATCAAAGATGTGCACGCATTCATGAGCCAATGTTTCTGTAAAGACGTTCTCGCTGCCGTCCACATCAATAGCAATAAAGGGATGGCCAAGCAGTTCCGTGGCAAAGCCGGCCGGGCCGCCTTCACTATCTGTATTTTTTATTTCGTTGCACAGATAGAGCCAGACTTCTTTTCCTTTACCGACCTCCTGCATAAGCCCCTGTGGCAGCAGCTTGAGATAATTCTCAACCCAAGTCAGCCGCTCGGATATTTTATCCGCTGAGACGGGCACGCATTCATACCAGAAGAGGTCTTCCTGACAGTTAAATCCGATGCGCACACCGTAGGCATCCAGAATGTGCTGTGCTTTGGCAATCGTATCCGCATCGCCTGTCCATTTGTCGAAGATGTTGTCTTCGAGCTCTGAACTGCCAGCCAAAGTAAGCGAAATCGTGTTGGGATATTCCAGCTTATCCAGCACGAGTACGTAAGTGTGATATTGGTTGTTGTCCTGCATCAACACCACAGCGGTACCTTCACCGGTATAGCACATGTTTATCAAATTACCGCCGAGTTCAAGAGATTTCGTGGAGCGGTTAGTATGCAAATTGAAAATCTGAATTCCCTTATCGGTTAAGCTTGTTATAAAACCGTCGGCAGCGGCAACAGGATAGTCGCCCTCCATGTCTGCCGGAAAGTAGGATATGGTGGGGGACAGCGTGGTACGAACGAGGTAGCCCTCGCGGTTGGTTTCCACGATATAAGGCCCGACCAGATGTGCCGAAGGGCGTGCCTGCACATCCACCGTGTTTCCGCTGCTGTCTGTGCGATACAGCGTATTGTCTAACGCTGTAAAGAGAAACGCCTTGCCATCATAGCCGAAGATCTCATTAATATAAAGTTCCTTCGACAGCGAAATAGTCTTTTGAGAATCGAAATCATACAGCTTTGCGGGGGTGTTCGAGGTATTGTACAGAGCCAGTTTTCCATCGGAACTTACCTGACAGGAGGATAGGAACTCCTTTGTGGGAATGGTGGTCTCTTTTGTCAGTTTGCAGGCGGTATCATATAGGCGGACAGTATCTTTTGCCTGATCTACAACATAAAAACCGCCATTGCTCAGTCGTCCAAGCTGCCATACACCCTCAGCCAGTTCAAGAGTACCCAGCTCGGTATTTTTGCGCATATCCCGCAGCTTGATTGTCCCGCTCGACGTATCCATACCGCTGCGAATATAGGCGTACATTAAAACGCCGTTTTCTTCGGTCAGCTGTAATGAATCTTGGGATGAAATGTCGTTGTCAAGCGTATATACACCGGCTGTTTTGGTCGCCTTCCAGGTATCCGGAGGCTGTTCGTATGTCGTTTGGGATGCTGTCGTTTCAGGAGGATTGCCGGATACCGAAGTCGGGGATGAGTCTTTGTCGCCGCTTTCCCCCGATGTCGTGGAATTGGCGGGGTCATTGCAGGAAGTGATAAAACAAACAAATAATACCAGCGCGAGTACAAGCGTGATCGCATGAAATACTTGTTTCAAAACCGTTGCCTCCTTGGACGTTTAAAAGTATTCCTACTAGTGCGGCAATAGGCTACGATGATGAAAACGCTCAAGTCCATACACAATTGCCATATAAATAAGAATATACTGATTTTATCAAAACCGTATTTTGAAGTCAAATATATTACAATATTGGAATATTTAATCGTATCATTTCTTTCAAATAAGAGCCTTGCATTGATCCATATGTATGGCAAAAGTCAAGAATCCATTGTGTATGGTTTGCTTATTTCTGCGTTTCTGTATTCGTGCTTTTCATAATAGCCTATCAGAGCCCCGTTGTCATCCCGCAAAGCGACCATGTAAACGTCTTTGTTTTCTTTCTCGTTATGATAGGTAAATACGATATTATGCTTTGGATTTTCTGAAAACCAATCCACAACCTGCTGTATTCGATCACGGGAACTTGGGGCATGACAGTTCAACAGACTTTTTCCAAGTAGTATTGCTCCGCCGTATTTTTCATATTTATTGACGGCTACCGGATTCATATAAACAATCTCATGGTGAAGATTGCAGAGTACAACAGCGGCTCTGTCCTGTTCAAGGACACTTTTCAGATAGGATGATATGTCCATTATGACGATCCTTCCATAAGATAATAGGCCAAGTTATTTACCGAGGGCTTTCAGCTTTCTCTGCATAGAGTCCAGATTTAAGCAATAGGTGGTGACGGTCTCTTTGGTTATTCTGCCTTCTTTATAAAGGCGCAGAAGCTCTCCGTCCATGGTGGTCATACCCTCGGCTGCACCCGCTATAATGGAGGATTCTATGGCATAGGTTTTACTCTCTCGGATAAGATTTCGTATGGCGGGTGTGACATGCATAACTTCAAAGACTGGTATGAGAACACCATGGATATCCGGCACAAGCTGCTGGCTTATCACCGTTTGCAGAACCATGGACAGCTGCAGCCTGACCTGCGCGCCTGCGGCAGGGGGGAAGGAATCGATAATTCTGTCGACCGTGTTGGCAGCGCCAAGGGTATGTAAGGTTGAAAAAAGCAGCTGCCCGGTTTCCGCCGCTGTCATGGCAACTTCCATGGTTTCGCGATCACGCATTTCACCCAAAAGGATAACATCAGGCGACTCGCGCAGGGCACTTCGAAGAGCCGTTATATAGCTTGCGCAGTCACTGTAAATCTCGCGCTGACTGACGATGCATTGATCGTGCTGGTGAACATACTCCACAGGATCTTCAAGCGTCAAAATATGTCCCTCGCGCGTGTGATTAATTCGGTCTATCACGCATGCCAGCGTTGTGGACTTACCGCTGCCTGCCTGTCCCGTTACAAGCACAATTCCCTTTTTATAAGTGGAAACGCTCAAAACATTCTCGGGTATACCAAGAGACGCCGGATCCGGTATGCCGAATTTGATAACCCTGATAACCGCCGCAAGGCTGCCGCGTTGGTGATAGACATTTACACGAAAGCGCCCAAGGCCGGATAGTGCAAGAGAAAAATCGTCGTCCGTCTCTCCTGTTTCTATTTTTTTATCATCGCGCTCGGCGAGCTCATAGATGTCGCGGATGAGAGAAGCGGTCTGGGCAGGGCGCAGCTTGCCTTCGTCATGGAGCCTTATCTGCCTTCCGTTGCTTTTAAAAGTAAGGGGAAGGCCTGCAATGATAAAGATATCCGATAAATTGTCGTTGATCGCCTTTTCGAGGATGGCATGAATCTTCATTTTTATGAACATTCCTTTCCAGCTGGTAGAAATTCAGGCGCCGAAAAGCTTTTGATCTTCTTCTTCGCTGCGCACTGCGTAATTTTTCCACGAGACAATTTTATAGCTCGTACCACTGTATGTAAGTTTTATTTCAAGACGGCGGTTTTCAAACACTATGAACGATCGTATCTCGTTTCCAACAATCTCTGTGTCCCCCGGCAAGGCTCCTCCGTGAAGGTAGTCATTTATCTCGGTAAGCCGCCGAGCACCCATGCTCTCAAGGGTGTACGTGCACGAAGTAGTGGCGGCCAGTGTTTGGGCGGCTTTTAGGTCTGATGCGGATGTTTTCACGGACAAAACGCACAGCGCCGAAACCGAGATGACAATCACCGTGAAGAGAATGAGGATACTGAAAAGGCGTATCTTTTTCTTTTCCATGTTAAGCCGCCCCCCGTCCGGTATACGCGTCTGCAGAAAGCGAGTAGATTTCTTCTCCGCTTTGGCACAAATAAACGGTAAAGACCGCTGATTCTATCTGCCCATTTTTCTCTGAAGAAAACAAAAGCCGGTATTTTTGATCTTTCGCTTTTGTTAGCGTTTTTAAAAGGGATTGATCATAATAACACTCATAGGCTGAGTCTTTTTTTTGCGCATTCAGAAGCGTCGCCGTTTTCTCGATATCTTTTTCGGCTAAAAATACATCCACTGCGCTTCGGCATATTGTAACCCCGTCAGTCAGGGCGGCCGCTTTTTCACTCTTAGTCTTGGAAACAGCACATATTTCAAGCAGCAGAGCGCTAATAACAAGAAAGACGGCTAAAAGTAGGAGTGCCTGCGCGCCAAAGCTCAGGCGCAGAACGGGTAACCTAGTTTTTTCTTCATTTATCATGCGGTATCACTCCTGTCACAACGAAGGGCAAGGATTGCCGATTTGCCGCACAGCGTTATTTCAATCAAACGATCGGATAAAACCTGCGCCTCAAAGCTGTCTGCCTCACAAAGCTTTTGAGCGCTAAGTCCAAGGGGAGAGCCTTTCTTTGCAAGCTCTTCACAGAAATAGCCATCCTTGACAAAGAGCCGGGTTTCGTATTCATTAATTTCGTTGATATACAAAACGCCGCCTTCCAAGGTTACACCGCCCGCTGTTTCGGCCGAGAGAAGCTTTGTCTCAATAAAAGAGAGGGTTGTGCGTACTTCTTCATTTTCATTTTGTATCTGTAATACAGTCCGGTACACAGAGCAAACCAGAAATGTCATCCCAAACAAAGCCGTTATCAGCATAGCGTAGATTAGTAGCATAAAGACCGCCCCGCGGTCCTTGGCTGTGTGCCTTTTCATTTGCATTTCCCCTTTATTCCTGCCCCTTGACAAGAACGCGCACTTCAGGCAGAAGGTTATCCGCATACGCCTCATACGATACGATAAATTTCTTTTTATTCAAAACAAGACCATAGTATTTCTCAAGATAAGCAACGGTTTTAGGATAAGAGCCTTCCGTGCTGTAGCAAAGCACGGCGCTTTTTATGACGGCGTCTTTCACCGCCGCCGCGCTTTGAAAAGATACATCTTTTTGCATTTTTAATACAGCCAGGGGAAGCGAAAGCGCTGCGCCCACTGCAATTATAAGTGTAAATGTAATAACCTTTACACGTGCTTTTCGTCGTTTTTCGCTATACAACACTTAAAAGTCTCCTTTCTGGCTAATTTCTTGTGAACGCCTATAGGGAACCAAGGATGCCGATGAGCGGAAGCATAACGCAAAGCAGCGCCGTTCCTACGCAAATGGTAAGAAACCCGGTAAGCAGCGGCTCTATTGCTTCGATAAGACGCATGGTGGCGTCTTGCGCCTCTTCGCCCGTTGTTTTTGCCAGAGAGAACATTGCCTCTGAGAGATTGCCGCTGCGAGAGGCCGAGAGCAGAATGCGCCCGTAAACCGGGGAAAGGATTTTATGATCGAAAAAGCTTTTTGCTAGGCTTGTTCCGCCCTCCAACTCATTTATCACGTTATTACACTGCATGGATAGTGTTTGGTGGGTTACCAGCGAAGACGCCTTTCTCATAGCGGTATCCTCGTCAAACCCACTTCTTAAAAGCACCGATATGGTATCGCAAAGCGCGCTCACGGCACCGGCATGCATAGCTCCCTTTGATAGCGGGAGTATTTCCAAAAATCTCAAGACAAATGGCTTGCCCTTTTCGGTTTTATATAACGCAGCACCTAAAAGCAGGGCAAAGCATAACACAAAAACAAGGAGCAGACACACGAGAGCAAGCGTTTGAGCAAATGAAACATAGGCGTAGGAGGAACCCGACAGCGTTCCCGCCATATCCTCATATACCCGTATAAACACCGGCAGTACCCACGTTACCAGCAAAAGAAGTACTCCGCACATAAGTACAAGCAGCAAAATGGGATAGGTAAGTGCCGCTTTTACGCGTGCGCTAATCGTTTCCCGCCTTTCATAGTAGAGGGAAAGGCTCTCCAAGACCTCTTCCAGTCGGCCCGAACTTTCACCGACATCTATGATACCGGCGGCATAGGGGGGGAAAATATCGGTGTTTTGCGCGGCTTTTCCAAGACTCCCTGTCAAGGTCATGTCGTCTGCGAGCTTTTTCAGGGAATCCTTTACAAGACCGTCTTCACAGTCCTCGAACAGAATGTCAACAGCCTCAGATGCAGTAACACCCGCCGAAAGCATCATGGCAATGCTTTTGCAAAGCGCGGATATCTCAGTGTTCTGAAGATGGTTCTTCATAAGATTCACCCTATCTTTCCTTTGGCTATTAGGTATTGAGATTATGACTATGATCAGTAGATATATCGTGTTGTATAAAGGCTGTCGTTAAGAAGCTCGTCGACGTCTGTACCCGAGGCAGCAAAAGTGATATCCACGCGGCTCCAGGAGTTCGCCGGGGCTTTAATCTCGTATGCTATCCAGCCGCTGTTTTCAATATAGATTCGGTTCCATGCATGATAGATCTCATCAGATGAAACATATCCCGTGATAATCTGCGTGGGAATACCGACGCTTCGAAGCATGGCGGCGGCCAGAGCGGCATAGTCAAAGCAGATGCCTTTCTTGGAAGAGAGGGTATCGTCCGGAAAGGGGAGATACCCATTTTTGACGGTTTTCGCCTTGTCAAAATCGTATTTTATATTGGTCACAAGATACTCATAGACGCGCCCTACGGCATCGCTGTCCGATGTGGCCCCGACGGTTAGTTCGCTTGCTTTTTTCACACAGTCCGAGTCTTTTGTGTATTTACAAAGTTCGCTTGGCCGCAAAAACGGCTGAAATTCATTCTCAAGTGTAACTAAAAAACTTGTTTTATAGATTTCGGCATATCTGTTGGCTTCCATGTTTTCCATGAGGCGCAGAGAGTAGTCTCCGTTTTTCATATTCAGGGGAAAGGAATATTCACCGCCGTCGCCCGGCAGGTCGTATGTATACGTTTCACCATCTTTGATGATTTGCAGTTTAAGGCGCTTTTCATTGTTTGCCACAAGACAGACATATCCCTTTTCTATGTTAGAAGTATCCAATAGGCCCACGGGTGTTTCCACCGACAGTTCTTTGTGCATGGGGGAGAAAAGCGCTTGCTTGGGCAAGAAAACAGACTCCTGAGAGGAGTTATCCCCCATGTTGCTTGTGGACGTATTGGGTGCTTTGCATCCCGAAAATAAAAAAAGGAAGATACAAGCGCAGGTAAAAATACGTCTTTCAACATTTACACCTGACATTTTCCTTGTTTCTTCCTTTCGGCCCAAAGTATGCTGAATCATTCTGTATAATTATAGTATAAATTTCTTTAGAAGACAATATCATTCACAATGCAAAGAAAAAAACAAAAGCTACCCAATTTAGGAACCATAATATTAACAAATATTTTCCAGACCATTGAGTATCGCAGAGGTCACCTCAAATCTTATCGAAGTTGCGCGTACAGCAGTCTTTTTATAGTTATTCATGATTCTTTTTGAAACGATGTCGCAGTTTTCGCGCGAGGTTCCATATAGAAATACAAGGAACTGGCTTTTATTATACTGCGTAAAGGAGTCTCCTTTTCGGAGAGAATTCTGAATGGCATCAAAGAGCGCGGTGGCCCCTTGTGAAAGTCGTTCTTCGTTTTTAATCACGTTGCCTGAGCTGTCACCTAGAAATATCATCATCAGATAACAGGAGGCGCCGTTGCGTTCCATATTTCTTGAAAAAAGACGTACAGCGTCCACAAAACCAGGAAAAGCGCAGTAGTACGCACCACTGGAAGATGTATCCTCCACAACCGAACTCAGCATGTTTTCAAAAGAACTGACGGCGTTATCCGTTTTCTCACTAATTGTTCGGTATTTCTCAAGAAGCTCCTTGGAAGGGCCAACGCCGAATTCGCGATCCAAGGTAAGTACGGTTTCGTGGTAAACTCGCTTTGCTTCTTCCCAGCGAGAGGTTTTCATCAGACATTCTATGATACCGGTCTGCCATTCTTCGCAGCGATTTAATTGAGCGGCAGAGGTATACAGCTCCAAGCCTTTGGTGTACTCGCCTTGCTCCAAATACATAGCCGCAAGTTCACGTACCGCCTTTGCGTACTTATCATAATAATAGACCGAGAGCTTTTCTGCAAAATCAACGCCCAACAGTTCGGGAAGAAAACCTCCTTTATAATAGGCAATTGCTTTTTTTAAATGCATCATCTTTGTACTAATGCTATTCGCAGCACTCGCGAACTTAAGGCATGCTTCAAATTCATCCGTGTCCTTTAATACTGCAAGAGGATAGTTCCAATAATATGAGCCATCAGCATAGCATATAAAATCGTTCCAGGGCAAGTGGAATGATGAGAACGCTTTGCGAAGCTGACTGATGGAAACCTTCAAATTGTTGTTAGGGTTAAGTACATCATCATATTCAAATATTTCGCGCAGCATGGCCTCTTTGGAAATGCTATCGGGATATCTTGCGAGAAGGAGCTTTAATATCTGCATGGCTTTGGTCGCGCCGTTGCCTTTAAATTCTAGCTTTCGATCTCCATAGTACATAGAGAATCCGCCGAACATGCATACCGATATACCACTTAAATTTTTATCATATTCCATTTTCACTTCTCCTTCCGAAAGAAGCTAATGATTAAAATTAGCTATCAATATTATATATCAAATGGATGGGGTAGTGTCAATGGAAGTTGGCAATTTCTTGGAAAAAAGCGAAATAAACAAAAGTTTAAAGGAAGTTATTGGTACTTTGGTGCTAAAATTCCCCAAAAATGATGTTTATCCCAACAACTCAATCGGATAAGCGGCAATGAATTCATCGCTGCGGTTTTTGCCCTTGAGCTTCGATTCATTGACTCAATAAAAAATAATTTTGAATTTTCGTTTTTTACCTTGAGCTTTTTAACTGCTTTTTTTACCGACGACCGTTATAGTATGAGTAGCAAATGAAGTTAAAAGGTGTTTATATGAAATTATTTTATTCAGCACCAAACATCGCTGTTGTCTGTCTGGACAAAATAAACGGCAAAGAAGCTTCCGGACGGTTTTACCATTATTACAGTAAAGAACCACTTATTTTTTCAACGGTAGGGGAGCTTGTTATTAAAATGGATAATTTTTATGACGAGATACATTTTCCTCAAGCAGGAAATGAAGCTAGAACATTTGCAAAACCCCAAAAAAAGGATCGTAAAGAGTTGACGAGAGTACAGAATACCGAAGAAATGAAAACACACGCAGGTGATATTGCAACGTTCGTGGTGCACGTACAGTACCGACAAAACGCAACATGGCAAGGGAAAATCGTTTGGGCCGAAGAAAACAAGGAAATTGGCTTTAGAAGCGCTCTTGAGATGCTGAAGCTTATGGATACCGTGATTGAAAGCAATGATAAAAAATGACAATTAACAGAGTAAGTTGATATAAATACTGTCTATCGGAGGTATGTTGAAAATGGAGATTATGGAGGAAAGAGTACAAAGAAATCCGCTTATGCGGGTCGCCTGCCTTTGCATGAGCGTTGTTATGATTTTCGCCTTAAGCATTCCGCAAAGAGGCTTGGCTCTCTATGGAGATCTCTTTGACGAGTCTGAGCCCATGGCCCAGCATACTCAGGATGAGGGACGCGAAGGGCGTGTCTTCGACGCAACAAGTTCCGACGGGCTTGCCAGTGTTACCGTGAAAGGAAATACGCTTCCCGAAGGCGGCTATGTAACCATTAAGCGACTGTCTGACAATAGCGAAAAAATGGTGCTGGACGAAAAGCTTTCTGAAGGAAGAATTGATTACAAAGATTATCTTGCTTTTGATATCAGTGTCTATGATAAAAACGGGTTGGAGACACAACCAGACGAGAGCGTTTCTGTCGAGATTTCCATTGATAAAAGCCTTCTGCCGGACGATGCCGAAGATTTCTCCGTAACGCATTTAAAAGAAACAAACGGACAAGTTAAGGCTGAAAGTGTGGAAGACAACGTCTATTATTCGGGTTCTTTTTTAAACGCCAGCTTTGAGACAGAAAGCTTTTCCAGCTTTGTGCTGTCGTGGAGCGAAACCAGCTCTACATACTTTGATGTCACGGTGTATTACGTCGATGAAAACGGCACAGAAATCAACGCCGCTGTATCAAACGGACGTCTTTCTAACGGAAGCAATATCTATTTTGACCAAAGCTATGGAATAGAGATAGACGGTTATGCCTATAAAGCGGCAAAGCTTGGAAGCGTATCCGGCCAAACTGTAACCAGGGTATATACTTATGTGAGCGGGAATAAACGATACATGGACTTCTATAACGGATACACAAGAATAGAGAGAAACACAT
>JAEZJA010000105.1 GCA_023415895.1 Bacillota bacterium | reverse complement strand
GTATTACTACATTCAGGACGGCAACGGCGGCTGGACGGCGCAATCCTTCCTGTCCGATGGCAAGATGGCGCTGGGCGGCTACAAGGGCTTCATTCGCTTTGACGTTGAATATTTCTATGATACGACAACGCAGATCCCCATGTATCCCGACAACATCAAGACCCTCAAGATCTGGTTCTCACTGCTCAATGGCGTGGACTATACCGGTAAGACATTCACCATTGACCAGGTTGGATTTGCCGGTCCTTCGCTCGAAGGCTCGACAATGACTGTCGGCCAGATGAAGGCGCAGGACGGTTCTGACGAAGTCACCGTTCAGGAACTGCAGGCGGCTTATGACAATGCGACTGCCAAGGTGACGGGGGGTCAGGGTGAGTTTACCGCATCGAGCTGGAAAGCGTATACGGATGCCGTAGATGCTACCAAGACGCTGCTGGAGGGTACAGCGACAGCTGAACAGATCTCGACGCAGTATTATGCGCTCAAGAATGCCGAAGGTTCTCTGAGTACGACGGATACCAGCGCTCTGGAGGAGGCCTACGAACAGGCAGGGAACAAGATTCAAGCCGGTCAAGGCAACTACACCGACGAGAGCTGGGCAGCACTGTCCTCCGCATACCAAACGGCGGGAAATGTTCTGAACAACGTATCGAGCCAGCAGGTGATTGACCAGGCAGCAACGGATCTGACAGATGCGCTCAACGGCCTGGTGGAGAAGCAGACGGGTACCACTACACCGCCGACTGATCCAACAAAACCTGTTGATTCCTCGGATGTCACGGCGCTCAAGGCCGCTTGCGATCAGGCGAAGGCACTGCTGGATGCAGGCCAGGGTCAATATACGGATGCGACCTGGACGGCGCTGAAAAATGCGTATGCCGCGGCTTCCCAACTGTTGGGCGGAACCAATCCCCAGAACGAGGTTGACGGCGCAGCTAGGACACTGCAAGCCGCAATCGATGGACTCAAAACACAAACAACCACGACAAACGCGAGCGTACCCCAGACGGGTGCGAAAGCTGTCGCAGGCGGCGCAGTCGCTGCTTTGCTTTCGGCCGCTTGTATGATCGTACTCGCCAAGAAAAAAACCAATTGCTGATAGATATTCGCATCTTTCTTTAAAAATCATTGTATAGCATCGGCGGCAGGAGAGCTGCGTCTCAGCCCTTCTGTCGCCGAAATGCTAATACGCTGAGTTACCAAGCTGTTGCCGTTAAGCAATAGCATTCAATATGATATATTATGACAACTAAAAAGGTCAAATCTGCACATGATTTGCCGCCCAATGTATGCTTAAAATACCTTATGCTGAGCAATTGATGGCAAGGTATGATTTATATGATTTAACATTGAATTTATCGCTCAGTCTGTGCAAGTTTATATCCTATTATGCAGACAGCATACGATAGATGCCCATTACACCCCTTCAACATAAAGGAGAAATCGCCCATGAAAACGATATTGTATATACCGCTGGACGACAGGCCCTGCAATTACCAGTATCCGCAGCTGTTGTCACAGATTACGTTAGATACCCGCCTGATGATGCCCCCTTTGTCCATGATGGGACGCTGTAAGACTCCTGCCGATATTGAGGGCATTTGGCAGTGGCTGTTTGACCACGCCGCTGATGCGGATTACGCCATCCTGTCTGTGGACACATTGGTATATGGCAATATCATTCACTCCCGCACCCATCACCGTACCCAGCAACAGATCGTTGCGTGCATGAATCGGTTTAAAAAGCTCAAAGAAATTAATCCTTCGCTCTCAATTGAAGCCTTTAATCTGGTGGCGCGTGTGGCCGGGTACAACAACGATTTTGAAGATCCGGATTACTGGAAGACCTATGGGTATCGCATCTGGAAATATGGTTACCTGAAGGATCGCATCAATCGCGGCTTTGCATCGACAGAAGAGATCATGGAAAATAAAATGCTGCAGGCAGAGATTCCTGCGGATATTCTCAAAGATTTTCTGGATCGTCGTGAAAAGGACGCGATGGTCAACCGCTACAGCGTGGATCTTGTGTGCGAAGGTGTATTTTCGCATCTGGTGGTTCCCAAGGATGATACCGCGGAATTCGGATATGCCGCCATTGATCAGCGTTCTTTAATTGCTTATATCGACGAAAAGCGGCTGCACAGCCGGATCATGGTGTATCCCGGTGCGGACGAGGTAGGATCGGTGCTGTTTACACGCGTTTTCAATCAGATCCATCACTGGTCTCCTCGCATCCATGTGCACTACTCGTCCACTCTCGGCCCCACGATTGTTCCGAGTTACGAGGATCGGCCGCTCGGAGAATCCATTAAAGCACAGATTACCTCATTGGGCGGCATTATGGTGAACAGCGATAGCGAATCCGATCTTTTGTTTGCCGTCAACTCCCCCGGAAAGATCATGCAGGAAAGCAGCTGCCAGCCTCAGGAGGATCTTTCCTATTCGACATATGTGGGTCTGCATGAGCTGTTTGAGTATATTCGGTATTATCACCGCACATACGGCCGCCCGGTGGCCTTGTCAGATGTGGCCTACGGCAACGGCGCGGATATCCGCATGATGATGCAGGCACAGCAGTGCGGCGTGCTCGATATCATTCGTGCCTACGGCGGTTGGAATACGGCGGAGAATACCAATGGCATGTGCCTGGCACATATCTGCATTCACACCTACTGTGCACAGCATGATATGACGGCTTCTCAGCAGCTCGCTTCCAAAGCGTTTCTGGCACGCAAGGTGCTGGAGGATTATCTGTATCAGGCCGTGCTCACTCCCAATATCGCCAGAGAGGTGCAGAACTTGTTTGAAGGCTGTACCTCCTATGACTGCTCGGCGCAGGAAGAAAAGATTGCCGACTATTGTGGTGAGCGGCTACGAGAAGCTGCACAGGAAACCTTCGGCGGTGATTTCCAGGGATCACATATGACAATTTCAGATTTTTCACTGCCCTGGAACCGTGTGTATGAACTGGGTTTCCATCTGGAATTGAAAGCCTGACAAGCAGGCAGGTTTGCATCAATGGCCGGTAAATTCTCCGGTCTTCAGGAAAGGATTGGTTATATTGAAAATCGGCTTTATTGACTACTATCTGGATGAATGGCATGCAAACAACTACCCTCAGTGGATTCAAGAGGTTTCCAACGGCAGACATAAGGTCTGCTATGGTTACGCGCTCATTGACAGTCCGCGCAACGGGATGACGACGGCACAGTGGTGCAAGGAATACGGCGTGGAGCAGTGCACGACCATAGAGGAGATCATTGACAAGAGCGATGTGCTGGTGGTTCTGTCTCCCGACAACTGCGAAATGCATGAGCAGCTGAGTCAGCTGCCTCTGCGCTCAGGCAAACCCACCTACATTGATAAAACCTTTGCTCCCGATGCGGCTACGGCTAAGCGCATTTTTGCTGTTGCCGAACAGTACGGCACGCCCTGCTACTCCACGTCGGCGCTTCGCTATGCGTCGGAGTACGAAGATGTGAATACTGCCACGGTGAAGGCTATTAATTGTTGGGGCGGCGGGAACTTTGAAATCTATTCCATCCATCAGCTCGAGCCGCTGATGATGCTGATGAAGGCACCGGCCAAACGCGTCATGTATCTGCCGGGTGAACGTTGGCTGACGCTGACGATCGAGTTTGAGGATGGCCGGTATGGCACAATATCGCAGTTTGAAGACGGTTCACCCTTTGTGACCAATGTCTGCTGTTCGCACGGCAACAAGCTGCTGACCATTCAATCGAATTTTTTCAATACCTTTATCCGCCAGTTGGTAGACTTTTTCGAGACCGGTGTTGTTAAGGTGGAGCATGAAGAGACCATTACCATTATGGCCGTGCGTGAGGCCGGCATGAAGGCACAGAAGTGCCCGGGCGAATGGGTTAAAGTCTGAAAGAATTTATCTGAAAGTATTTATATAAATAAATGATGAGGAAGGAAAGAACAATTATGAAAATTGGTATTATTGGCTGCGGTACCATTGCCAATAGCGCCCACATTCCTGCCTATCTGAAAAATGAAAAGGCGGAGATCGCGTATTTCTGCGACATCATTCCCGAGCGGGCTCAGGCGGCTGTGGAAAAGTACGGGTGCGGCAAAGCGGTCACGGATTATCACGAGGTGCTGGCCGATCCCGAGGTCGTTGCCGTTTCGGTTTGTACCCCCAATAATGGGCACGCCTCCATTTCAGTGGATGCGCTTCGCGCAGGCAAGAACGTGTTGTGTGAGAAGCCGGCGGCGCGTACCTACCCCGAAGCTCTCGAAATGCAGAAGGTACAGCATGAAACCGGCAAGGTGCTCAACATCGGCGTGGTCAATCGCTTCAATGACTCTGTGAATCTGATTAAAAAATACATCGACAGCGGCAAGTTGGGGGATGTATTCTCGGTTTATGTGAGCTTTCGCGCCCACCGGTCAATCCCCGGTCTGGGTGGATCGTTTACCACCAAGGCTATTGCGGGAGGCGGCGCTCTGATCGATTGGGGCGTACATTTCCTGGATATCGTGATGTATTGCTGCGGCGATCCCAAGCCCGTGACGGTGTCGGGTGAGACCTTCTGCAAGCTGGGCAAAAATATGAAGGAATACGCCTTCAAGAATATGTGGGCTGGGCCTCCCCAGTACAACGGCGTCTACGATGTGGACGATTCCGTCATGGGTCTGATCCGCACCGAGGGGCCGGTCATTTCGGTTAACGGCGCCTGGGCGCAGAACATCGGGGAAGGCGAGATGTACATCGACTTCATGGGCGACAAGGCAGGCATTCGTCTTCAGTATGGCAGTGATTTCACGGTCTATACCGCCGAGCATGGCGCGCTCGTGTCATATAAGCCGGAGTTGAAAACCTCCAACCATTTTGAAAACGAAATCAACGCCTTCATAGATTGCATCGAAAGCGGCGAAAAGCTTCCTTCCCATATTGACACGGCAATCATCACCTCCCGCATGATGCAGGCAATCTACGATTCGGCACAACAGCATAAGGAAATCACCCTGTCATAAAAAACGCTTATAGGCGTGATGCGCGGTGCCGCTCCTGTTTTCCGATTAAGGATATGTATGGGCAACTCCAGTCCCTGATCGATATGATCGAAAAGGGCGCACCGGCGAATCCAACGATTGACGAGGTGTTCAGTGCATTCCGCATCGCCATGGCGGCGGATCAAGCCATACGTGAAAATTGTATTCTTCGAATCGAGCAATGATTGTCGCGGCTTAGAATTGTGAAAAAATGTTTTCTTATCCTGGGCAAAAGGACAAATCTCGTCTGCTCAAACTTTTTGAATAAAATGACGGGTTTCATGAATACTATCTTTGAATTTATTTAGGAGGTAGTATGTATGCATTTATCTGAAAAAGAAAAATTGTTGTTGAAGGATCTGATGTCTGAAGAGGAGCTGTGTGTGCAGAAATACCAGAAGGGCAGCGAGCAGGCCAAAGACCCCGGGCTCAAAAACCTGTTTTCGGCGATCGGCAAGGTTGAGCAGACACATTACGATACGCTCAATGCCATAGATCAGGGCAACACCCCCAATACCAGTTCGGGTGGCGGTCAAAAGCCTACGGCGCCTACGACTCCTGCTACCAACATCAGCGAGCAGGATAAGCAGTGTGATAAATACCTCTGCTCGGATGCGCTTGAAACCGAAAAGCATGTATCCAGCACGTATAACACCAGCATCTTCGAATTTTCGCAGCCCGAGTTTCGCAACACCCTCAACCATCTCCAGAAGGAAGAACAGGAGCACGGCGAGGAGCTGTACAAGTATATGACGGTCAACGGCATGTATCAGCAATAGTGTAAAAAATCCACCGGCGTTATGCCGGTGGATTTTCTTATAATGAAGTTACCTGTGACCAAGTCACGGAAAAATTCGATAAAAGACGGTATACTCAAAGCACAAATCGGTCAGTTTTTGCCGAAAGCCAGTGTTCGCAGCTTTTGCCGATCCAGGATCGTGATGCCCTTGCGGGAATGCTCCACAATGCCTTCGGCAGCGAAGTATTTGAGCATACGGGACACGACCTCCCGCGCCGAACCGATGTATTTGGCAATCTGCTCCTGGGTCAACCGGATGATGCCATCTGTGGTATTGGACAGTTCATCCCAAAGAAAGATGGCCAGACGGCGGTCAAAGCTCATAAACAGGATCTGCTGCATGACCCACATGACATCCGAAAACCGGGAGACCGCCATTTCCAGAGCGAAATTTTTGACAAGAAGGTTTTGATCCGCGATTTCCGAAAAAGCTTTGCCGCCCAGAACGAAACACTCACTGTCCTCCTCGGCATCCACAAACACATCAAAGGTGATGGATGTGAGCACACAGGAGGCCGACAGCATGCACATGTCGCCGGGATACAGACGATAAAGCGTGATTTCCCGCCCCTCGTCGGACAGCAGATAGGTTCGAATGCAGCCGCTCTTGACAAGAATGGCCCCCGTACATTCGCTGCTCCCGCCGTGGATCGTGGTGCCCTTCGTGTAGTGCATTTGCGCCGTGGAGCGGCACAGGGTCTGGCGCTCGTCTTCTTTCAGCTCCTTCCAGAAGGGAAACGCACGGGAATACAGAGAGTCACAAGCATCTGAAAGCATAGCCGACACTCCTTTGAAATGAACAAACAGGTTGATCGCATATATCTTATTGTACCACCCATCATGCTATCAATCAAGCGGCGCCGGAGGTTTCCTTCGCTGAGCCACCAAGGAAAGGGGGATTCACTTCATGAAAGCAGTCCATACCAAGTATCAAAGACTAGTTTATGATATGCTTGTATTACCCATCTGTCTGGTTCTGGTGTCCGCCTGTGTCAAGGACAGTGCAAAGCCGTCAACGAAAGGAGGTTACGAAATGATTACAGCAGAACAAGCGAAGGAAATTATGAACACGCAAACAGACTGTGTGATTCTGGATGTGCGTACACCTGAAGAATATAAAGAGGGACATATCCCTAAGTCCGTTTTGCTTCCCGATTATGAAATCGACGCTCGGGCACACGAGGTGCTCACCGACAAAAATCAGCTCATTCTGGTGTATTGCCGCAGTGGTAACCGAAGCAAAAAAGCTGCTGCACAGCTTGTTTCCATGGGCTATACCGAT
>JAEZJA010000040.1 GCA_023415895.1 Bacillota bacterium | reverse complement strand
GACCGGAGAAATCTCCATTCATGCGTCTTCGGTGGTTCTGCTGTCCAAGAGCCTGCAGATCCTGCCGGAAAAATTTCACGGATTGACCAACACCGATATGCGGTATCGTCAGCGATACATTGATTTGATCATGAATCAGGATGTCAAGGAAACCTTCGTCAAGCGTTCCCGCATTATCAGTACCGTGCGGCGTTATCTGGATGCGCAGGGATTTATTGAGGTCGAGACCCCCATGCTGGTATCGAACGCGGGCGGTGCGGCCGCAAGACCGTTCAGCACGCATTACAATGCACTGGATGAGGACGTCAAGCTGCGCATTTCGCTCGAGCTGTACCTCAAGCGCCTGATTGTCGGCGGCATGGAGCGCGTGTACGAGATCGGCCGCGTGTTCCGCAACGAGGGACTCGACACCCGCCACAATCCGGAATTTACGCTGATGGAGCTGTATCAGGCCTTCACCGATTATCACGGCATGATGGATCTGACCGAAAATCTCTACCGCTATGTGGCGCAGGAGGTGCTCGGCACCACCACGATCACCTACAATGGCATCGAGATGGATCTCGGCAAACCGTTTGAGCGCATCACCATGGTCGATGCTGTCAAAAAGTATTCCGGCGTCGATTTTAACGAAATCCATACCCTCGAAGAAGCGCAGGCCGCCGCCAAGGCGCATAACATTGCTTTTGAAGCGCGCCACAAGAAGGGGGATATTCTCAACCTGTTTTTTGAAGAGTTTGTGGAAGACAAGCTGGTGCAGCCGACCTTTGTGATGGATCACCCAATTGAGATTTCACCACTGACCAAAAAGAAGCCAGGCAACCCCGATTATGTGGAACGATTTGAATTCTTCATGAATGGCTGGGTGATGGCTAACGCCTATTCCGAGCTCAACGACCCAATTGACCAGCGCGAACGTTTTGCCGCTCAGGAAGAGCTGCTGGCCCTGGGCGACGAAGAGGCCAACCGCACCGACGAAGATTTTCTGTATGCGCTCGAGCTCGGCATGCCGCCGACAGGCGGCATCGGCTTCGGCATTGACCGCATGGTCATGCTGCTGACCGATTCACCCGCCATCCGCGATGTTCTGTTTTTCCCCACGATGCGTCCAAAGGATAAATAAACCTGACAGTTATATTAGAAAGGACAGGGTTCGATCATGGCCAGAGAAGGTTTACTGGTTGGAGTGAGCGAGGAGGAATTGCGGCCGAATCCCAAACCCGAACCCCCCAAGACCCCCAAGGGAAAGCTTGAAAACTTCTGGTATCATTACAAATGGCACACCATCATTACGGTCTTTGTTGTCGGGGTTCTGGCGGTGCTGATCGGTCAGCTGGTGACGAAGGATGATCCTGATTATTCCGTTGTTCTGGCCATTCAGGGGTATGCTTCGGATGCGGCGACCGCGAAACTCGAAGCCGAGCTTGAGAAGTACGGCGTCGACGTGGATGGGGACGGCAAGGTCGAGGTGCAGATCAATTCCATCAATTTGGGAGACTCCACGGACTATGGCATGGCCAATCAGATCAAGCTGATGGCGCAGCTTGCCACCGGGGACATGATGTTTTATATCTTTGATCAGGAGACTTATGAAAAGACCATTTTGCCCCAGATGAGCGAGGAAACGACGTTCTTTGCTTCATTGGGCATTGAGGCGGATGGGTTAGTGGGCAAGGGAAATTACTGGAACTGGAAAGGTGACACTCTCCGTTCGGATCAAGACCTTGCCACCCTGCCCGAAAATCTCTATTTCGGTGTGCGGCAGGCTACCGGTACAGCCGGAAATGAAAAAAGTCAGAAGCTATATGAGCAGTGCTCGGCGCTTCTGCGTGCATTCTTGACAAAAACGCCGCAGGAAACGGCTACGGCTGGTTCCTGACGGCTGCAGAAAGAAGGATTATTCATGCGCAGTGATATGATGAAGGAGGGCGCGTCGCGTGCCCCTCACCGCTCTCTGCTCAAAGCTCTGGGCATCACCGATGCCGAAATGAAGCGCCCATTTGTGGCCGTAGTCAGCTCCAAGAGTGACTACATACCGGGACACACCCATCTGGATACCATCACCAAGGCCGTCGAGGCCGGTATCCGCAATGCGGGCGGCGTTCCTTTTACCTTCAACACCATCGGCGTTTGCGACGGTCTGTCCATGAACCATAAGGGCATGAAGTATTCCCTGTGCTCGCGTGAGCTCATCGCCGATTCGATTGAAGTGATGCTGACGGCCCATCCCATGGATGCGGTTGTTTTCATACCCAACTGCGACAAGATCGTTCCCGGCATGATCATGGCGGCCTGCCGCATGAATCTGCCGTCCATCTTTGTCAGCGGCGGTCCCATGATGCCCGGCAGCCTGCGCGGCGAGCGGGTGGGGCTGTCCAACCTGTTTGAGGCGGTGGGCAGCTATGCGGCGGGCAAGCTGTCGGAGTGCGAGCTGCACGAGCTGGAGAACAACGCCTGCCCCGGTTGTGGTTCTTGCGCGGGGATGTATACGGCCAACTCCATGAACTGCCTGACCGAAGCCATTGGGCTGGCGCTGCCCGGCAACGGCACGATTCCCGCGGTGCATGCCGCGCGCATCCGTCTTGCCAAGGAAACGGGCGAGCAGGTCATGAAGCTGCTGGAGAACAACATCCGTCCGCTGGATATTCTGACACCGGCAGCCTTCGAAAACGCTTTGCGCGCGGACATGGCTATCGGCTGCTCCTCCAATACGGTGCTGCATGTGACGGCTATTTCCTATGCGGCGGGCTGTCCGATCACGCTCAAACAAATTGACGATATCGGCAAGCAGACACCTCAAATCTGCAAGCTCAACCCTGCCAGCCAGACCTATATCACCGATCTCAACGAGGTCGGGGGCGTGCAGTCCATGCTCAAGGAGCTGGACAAAGCCGGTCTGCTCCATCGCGATCTGCCCACGGTCAGCGGAACGGTCGGTGAGCGCGTAGACGCTGCCTGCGACGCAGACGGCACGGTCATCCGCCATATTGGCGATCCATTCCGTAAGGACGGCGGCATCGCGATTCTGTTCGGTAATCTGGCAAGCGAAGGCGCCGTTGTCAAGCAGGGGGCTGTCAAGCCCTCTATGATGGTGCACAGCGGCCCGGCCCGTGTGTTTAACAGCGAGGAGGAGGCTAATGAGGCCATTCTCGGCGGCAAAATCCATGCGGGGGATGTCATTGTAATTCGCTACGAAGGCCCCAAGGGTGGCCCGGGTATGCGCGAGATGCTTTCTCCCACGGCCAACATTGCCGGTATGGGGCTGGATGACAGCGTCGCGCTTATCACCGACGGCCGATTCTCTGGAGCGACCCGTGGGGCGTCCATCGGGCATATTTCTCCCGAAGCGGCAGCCGGCGGAACCATCGCGCTGGTGGAGGACGGCGATATCGTTTCGGTTGATATCCCCAACCGCAAGCTGGAATTGCAGGTGGACGACAAGGTGCTGGAAGCCCGCCGTGCGGCGTGGAAGGCTCCCGAGCAGCATTTGACCGGTTATGCGAGGCGCTACGCCCAGCATGTGACCAGCGGCTCCACAGGCGCTGTGTTCGACGATATGCTCTAAATGAATAGCTCAAAAAGCGCCGGATTCCGTGATGGAGTCCGGCGCTTTTTGAGTTATGGTCATCCGTAGTATTCCGGTTGGATAGGTTCCCCGTTGGTATCATAAACGCCTGTTTTCTTTCATTTGCGCTCGATATTGCGCAGGGGATACTCCGGTCATTTTTTTAAACATTTGTGAAAAATAGGATTGAGAGGAGAAGCCAACAATGGAGGCAATGTCACCCATGGATAAATCGGTATTCTCCAGAAGATTCTTACACTCTTCCACACGTTTGGAAGCGATATACGTGATGGGGGACATGCCATAGTCTTTGGTAAACAGATGCGTGAGATAATACTTGTTAACATGTGCGTGTTGTGACAGCTTATCCAGAGTGATAGTTTCTTTGAAGTGGGCATCGATATAGCCCTTGGCCGCGTTGCTGGCCGTATTGACTTGCTTGGCAGCCACAACACTGAAGCTGAAATTTGCTTGACGAAGTATATCGACAAGAAGTACCTCGAGCAAGTTTTGGCAAACCGTATGATAATACGGCTGTTGTGCCTCAACCTCATCGAGCATAACTTTAAGATAGACCTGCAGTTTGTTTCGCTGGTCACGATAGTTGAACAGACGGTAATTGTTTTGCGGCGTGTGCTCTTCCGTCTTATCGCCGGCATGAAAGTGAAAATGGATGCCATCAATACCAAGCACAACGTATTTCAGTGGGCTCGATAACCATGACGTTTCGGTATGCTTGACATGAGGGTTGACAATCACAAAGTCATTTTCCTTTACTTCAAATGCGTCGCCATCCACCAGGAATCGTCCATTTCCGCTTAGGACATAAAACACCTCGGCGAAACTGTGGGTATGCAAAATACTATGCCAATCCCCATCGTACCGAGATTTGGTGATAGACACCAGACGAGCCTCAACAGGATGGCTGTCAGATTTCTGGAGCACAAATCGTTGATTGCTCATAACACGTTCTTCCTTTTATTTATTAATGGTAATTTTAGAAATATTGCTTGTATTACATAATTTACAATTTATATCATTATACTATAGGCATAGGAAAAGCGCAATAATTGTCATCATGACTAATATTACCAAGATAATGATGGGCAAAAATTGGCGATTTCCTGGCGTGCGGTAGAAGATTTAACATCAATAATAAACGATAATACGAATATTTTGTTTAATATTTGATTTATCGCAAGATATATAAAACAAAGCGCAACATATCCATAGAAATCAACCTACTAATATCTATAATAAAACTGTAAATAGCGAGAAACAATCGTGTACTACAATAGGGAGGATAAGAAATGAAAAAACTTGTTAGTCTTGCCTTAGCAACCACATTAGTGGTATCTATTGCAACTGGATGCGCCAAAAACGAGGGCGATCCTTCCACTTCATCGTCGGCAAAACAGCAGACCTTGAAAGTTGCCGCTTTGGAATCAGCTTACGGAGCGGATATGTGGAAAGAAGTATGCAAAGCTTTTGAGAAAGCCAATCCTGGTGTAACTGTGGAACTCACCATTGATAAGAACATTGAAGATGTCATTGGTCCACAAATGAAGGCTGGAAATTATCCCGATGTCGTGCATCTCGCCGTTGGCCGTGAAGCTGCGCTGACAGAAACCCTGACAAAAGAAAATGCGCTGACCGATTTGTCGGACATGCTGGAAATGACGGTCCCGGGTGAAACTGTCAAGGTAAAAGACAAAATTATCAGCGGATTTACCGATACGTTGGTAACCAATCCCTATTCGGATAAAAAGACCTACCTGTCTCCCATGTTTTATGGCCCCTGCGGACTCTTTTATAACGCCGCTCTTTTCCAGCAGAAGGGATGGGAGGTCCCCAAAACTTGGGATGAAATGTGGGCACTCGGCGACAAGGCCAAAGCCGAAGGCATTGCTCTGTTTACCTACCCCACCACAGGCTACTTTGATG
>JAEZJA010000287.1 GCA_023415895.1 Bacillota bacterium | reverse complement strand
GTATTACTTTATGGATCTTGAAACATACGAATTGCTGCCGATCAGCAAGACGGTGCTGGGGGACAACTTCAAATTTGTGAAGGAAAACATGATCTGCAAGGTGATGTCCTACAAGGGCAACGTTTTCGGCGTGGAGCCTCCCAACTTTGTGGAGCTGCTCGTGACCAAGACGGATCCCGGCTTTAAAGGCGATACCGCAACCAATGCAACGAAGCCTGCGACCCTTGAGACCGGTGCGGAAGTCCGCATCCCGCTGTTTATTGATGAGGGCGAAATGATCCGCATTGATACGCGTACCGGTGAATATATGGAGCGTGCCTAAGCACTGTTCCCGCTTTTTTCGTTGGATATTGTGTAACAAGTGTTTTGTTGGCGCATACTATTCGATGGCGAACCATGAGCATCCCAAAGGGTTGACCTCTCCGGGAGGCGGCCAATTAAAAGGAGGAATCGCATTATGATGTCTGTTACAGAGAAGGTAGCCTATTTAAAAGGTCTCGCCGAGGGCTTGGGCGTGGATGATTCCACGAAAGAGGACAAACTGCTGAAAGCAATTATTGAGGTGCTGGGCGATATCGCCGAGAGCCTGGATGGTCTGGAGAATTATACGGATGAGCTGACGGAGCAGGTTGATGCCATCGATGAGGATCTGGATACTCTGGAGAGCGATTATTACGAGGATTGGGAAGAGGACGACGAAGGCGATTGCCAATGTGAAGACGATGGCATCTATGAAGTTGTCTGCCCCAATTGCGACAAAGAATTCACTGTGGATGAGGAAAATCTGCTCGAAGGCAGCATCGAATGCCCCCACTGCGGCGAAAAGCTGGAGTTCGACATTGATGAGTGTGATTGCGACGACGAGTGCAGCTGTGGCTGCCACTGCGACGACGAGGATGAGCACTGAGTTTGCCTGACCGGCACTTTCACCAACTGTATTAAATTAAAGAATAAACTCCCGATGTCTGTTAAGACGTCGGGAGTTTTTGCGTATTCTGGCCAGGGTAGGGCGGGGGCTTGCTCCCGCCACTGTAGTTATACAACTATTGCCTAGCCTAGGTTAATCCGGTACATCACCAATAATCACAATCTTAGGGGCATTAAGTAAATAATCCACATAGGCTAATCGTTGCATCCACTGTTGCCTTTTAACAGAGAAATTTTTTCCCCGCTCTATGCCATGTTCAGCTAGATATTTCTTCGCTAATTGTATGCCAGTTTGTAATGCTTGCATTGCTTGCTTTGTATCTTTGTCCTTGATCTTATCAATGTCTCTATTTTTTCTCATGAAGCTACTTAGTTCGTCTCTGCGCAAATCAAGCAATGTTGATATTAAGCGTAATGTTAAGGGTTGGTACTTGTTAAGCGAGTAATCTCTCGCTAGAGCAATTGCTGTGTTAATATCGTCTATGTTTCTCAATTTATTTGGTAGAATCATATATATCACCTCCTTTCCGAAGTCAATTCTACCACTTCCTATCACCTATACTCAATATATACTCTAACGGAAATTTTAATTTTCATATACAATTGTCACGACGATGCAATTCGTCACATGTTGTCATGTTCTCTGATATGTCTATTTGTTTTGTTGTAAATGAGGAAATCACAATAGTATACTTATCTTTTTTCTCTTTCGAAAACAGGGCGGGAGCAAGCCCCCTTCCCGCGGTTGAAGTTAGTAAATATATGTAAAATGTAAACCAGCTGTCCATGAAATCAGGCTATCAGCGAGCTGCACGGTCTAAATATGCGGAATAACATAAATCAACAAAAATCGATACTAAATATGGCTATATAAAATCATAATACACAAAGAAACCTCGTAGTATAAAAATTAATTTCAATGTATTGACAAAACGTTGAAATAAGAATACAATGCAACTATGGAAATCGGCGAGAGCGTTGGTTGTACATAAACGCCGTGCATTCATTATGTAATTTATTTTATGGGAGGGCAAATGACATGAAAAGGATCTTAGCGTTTCTTTTGACATTGGTTTTGTCAGCAGCGTTCCTGGCAAGCTGTACCAAGACCCCGTCCCCATCCGTGGTAAGCAAGGAAGCGGAAAAAGAACCGGATGACGTCATCACGGTTATGGTTCCCCCGGTTACCGGCGAATACATACAACAGATGGACATATGGAAGGAAAGCTTCCATACGGAATACCCCAATCTGACGCTTGATGTAATTGCCACCTCTTGGGATGATCACAGCACGAAGCTGTCCACGATGGCAAACTCTGGTGAAGCTCCCGATATTGCCGAACTCGGTTATACCGGCATCGGCACCTATGTGCAGAATGGCACGGCCATCAACATCCGTGACTATATGGACGCTTCTCTTTTGGCGGATTTTGACGCCAACGCATTGGATTATATGACCCTGGAAGGCAAGACCTATGGTTTACCACTATACATAACGATTCAGGCACTGGGCGCCAACAAGGATATGCTGACCGCGGCCGGTGTGGATGTTGCGAAAGTGCAGTCCCAAGGCTGGACCTATGACGAATTCATGGCTGCCATCAAGGCGGGCACCAAAGACCAATGCTATGGCTTTGTGTTTGCCAATGCCGGCGTGACCGCTTCGGACTTTTTGAACATCTTCGGCGTGAGTGCCGGTGTGAACAACGCCTTCAACAAAGATCTCAAGTATATGTATACGAGCAGCAAGATGCTCAAGCTGTTGACCGCTGTTGAAAATATGACCAAATCCGGTTACATGCCCAATCACGGTGTGGAAGCCTCTCAGCGCTTGGTCATGGGCGAAACCGGCAATGCCATGATCTTTGGCAAGGCGATGCCGCTGTTTGAAAACAATATCAAGAAGAACAATGCTTCTCTGGATGCCAAAGACGGCAAGGCGGTTGCCAATTCCATCAAGATTAATTACGCGTTCCTTCCTGTTCCCACCATGGAAGGTGTTACCGAAAGCTGCTTCGGTGCTGTGGACGGCATGGTGGCTTTCCGCAACAAGAATTTCTCCGAAGCGCACATCAAGAATGTGATGAAGGCTCTCTATTACCTCAGCGCGGGCGAACGTGCAGCCTATGTCGATCAGGCCTGCCTGCTTGCGGGTGTCTGCAAGACCTCCCGCGAAGCTCTCGCCAAGATGACCTCGACGGATCAGGATGCAGGCAATGCGCAATGTGCCGCCCGCTTGATTGGTAAGGTCGTGGCTCCGCCTACCGGCATTACGGCTGACCAGAGTGCGAAAGCCACCCAGATCATGGATGAGATCATCGTTCCCAAGTTCCAGGCTTTGCTTGCCGGTGAGACTACGGCGAAAGCCATGTATGACGAGGTCGTCTCCAAGGCAACCACAGCGTTCGGAAAAGACAACTGTGTATTAGACTGAGGCCGGTACATAATCGGCTGAAGCTTTGACTGCCGGCGGCTTGTCTGAAGTTCAAGACAGGCCGCCGCCGTTTTAAACGCGAATCCGCGTTTTTATCGTCCACTGGGAGGGTTCATCGTATGGCTAAAAATATTTCAGCTGCAACCGGTTTACGGCGCAAGCGCTTCTTTACGGATGAGGATCTCTGGGGCTATGCCTTTATCCTGATGGCCGTGGCGATTTTCTGCGTGTTCACGATTTACCCACTGATTTCGGCCATCAAAACGAGCTTTGAGTATTACAAGCCCTTTGGGTCGGATTTTATAGGGCTGGACAACTATGTGACGACCTTTCAGAATGAGCTCTTCTGGAAGGCTCTGCTGAATACGCTTCTGTATACGGTGGTTGTCGTTCCCGTTTCCCTGTTTCTATCCTTTGCGGTGGCAATTATGATCATGCCGTTTAATCGCAAGGTACAGTCGGTGTTCAAGGCGATGTATTATCTACCGGCTGTTGCCTCGGGCATTGCGTTGTCCGTGGTATGGCTTTGGATCTATGATTCCTCTCCTTCGGGTCTGTTCAATCAGCTTTTAAGCTTCTTGCACCTGCCCACACAAAGCTGGCTGGGATCGAGCAAGACCGCCATGCTGTCGCTGATGATCATGGCGCTGCTGTCGGGTCAGGGGCAAAACATCATTATTTATACGGCGGCACTCCTCGGTATCGACTATACCTATTTTGAGGCTGCCGAGCTGGATGGAGCCAGCTTCCTTCAGAAGGTGCGTTACATCGTGTATCCGCTGGTCAAGCCGACCACGCTGTTCCTGCTGGTCACCGGCATCATCGGTTCTTTCCAAGTGTTTATGAACGCCTATATGATGACAGGCGGCGGCCCGGACAACAACACCACGATGATCGGTCTGCTGATCTTCAACAACGCATTCAAATACAACAAATACGGTCTGGCCTGTGCCCAGGCGGTTCTTTTGACCATTATTATCGCCATCATTTCCTTCTTCCAGTTCAAGCTGGCAGGCTCTGACGTTGAGTATTAAGG
>JAEZJA010000252.1 GCA_023415895.1 Bacillota bacterium | reverse complement strand
GTTTTTAGGCTATCTTTTCAAGCTGGCCGGAATCGATGCAGTGGGAAAAAGCGGAGATGAGCTTTTGACCATAGCCAAGGAGTCCAAGCTAATTGAAGAGAACGTTTTTACGGATGCCACTCACACCTTAACCAAAGAGGAACTGGCTTATTTGGCCGATCGAGCGGTGGCGGATCGTGATCAGGTGGAACAGTACAGTATGCTCCTATCCGATTATGACACGATCACAGAGAGCATGAAAAAGAGTGTGCTGCAATGTATCGGTCTTGGTATTCTGGAAAGCGGGGCAACGTTCTCACCCAAACAGGAAGTGACCAAGGCTGAAGCAGCCGAGGTGCTGTATCGGTTGGTCTATGCCGGCGCCCGCGTGGATGCGCCATACGAGTTGGGCGACAGCTACAGCGATACAGCTGACAAGTGGCTGATCAAATCCACCTATACGGAAAATAAAGACGGCATACAGTTCGGCTTCTTCTCCAACAACACGTGGCAGGATAAGGCATTCACCTTGTTTGGCAAGCGTCCGATCGATCGCACGTATTCCTATAAGTGGTCTACCACCGAGTATAAACAGCACATCTACAACTTCCCAGATTACAGCAACGATAAAAACGCTCACGCGATGGGCAGCACAGCGATTGTACGCTTGGATGTCAGCTCGGCGGATGCGATTCCGGCCTTCTACGAGAAGGATTATACCAATAAGCAAACGGCAGTGGCCGCCAAGCAGTTTCTGTTCACGTTTGTCAAACAGTTGATGTCAACTGTAAACGGTGCTGTGATCCTCATGATTGATTACGAGTTCAACCAACAGCTTGGTCTGACCGCGGCCGATGACGCTACACTGAAAAAAGCGGAGCAATATGCGTCGTGGTATGCGGAATTGGCCCAGGTTTGCAAAGAAGCCGCCAGACAGGCGGGCTTTGTTGACGGTCTGAAGCTGATGGCCGTGTATCGAGATGTGAGTGCACTGCAAAAAGCAGACGGTAACAGCGGCTGGATGAAGACCATTGCAGAAGCATCGGATTATATCGGCTTGAGCAGTCACAACATCGATCTGAATACAGGGGATGCGACCGATACGCTGCAGGATGCACGCTATATGATCCAAAACTGCGCTTTTGGTAAAAAGATAATGATCGTGGAAAACGGTGTGCCCGTGGACAGCGACGGTGGCACAACCGCTGCGAAAAGATACTATGACAACTTGTTCCGCGAGCTGCGTTTTGTGCTTGGAAAGGGAGAGTATCTCAACGGGCAGCTGGCAGGCTACATCGTCTGGTCTCTCCGTGATGAAAAGGGCGAAACAGAGGTATACGGCGTATCGGACAACAAGGGTTTGAGAGAAAGCGGCGTGTCGATCAAAGCCGGTTTGGATTCCATTGAAAAGCAAAAGCAGTTTGCTGCGTCTGTGCTGAACAAAACGGAGGCTGTTTCGGCGGAGCAAACCACGGTTTCTGTTACCGACGGCACGACCTATGAAAAACTAACCTATCTCGCGCGCAATTTCGTCACAGCGGATGGTTCCGGCAAGCTGAACATCAAACTGGACAATGCCAGCTGTGTCAGTATTGTAGTCAACAATGAATATATGTATGTCAGCCGCAAAGCAAAGTCTGAGCACAGTATAGCCATCAAGGAAGGCCTGCAAAATGGCTTCAATGTTATTGAAATCTATTTTGGCTCAGACACAATCCCTGCCAATACAACGGTAGTGGCGGTATCACTGGAACAATAATTCCGTATACCGTAAAAATACAGCTACAACAAACTACAGGAGGTAAAAACAATGAAAAGAAAGACTCTGGCAAACGTTCTTATGGCTGCGGTTACAATGGTCTCTCTGTTTTCTGTGATGATGTTCAGCGTTTCTGCGGCTTATCAGACAGTCTCCTCGACCCTGTTCAACAGTGTCACGGCGGCAACTCTGCAAGGCTTAAAAGCAAACAATACGACGGTATCGGTCGATACGACAAAAGTTCCAGCTGGTGTCAGCCAATCCATCAAGATCGTGGATACCGCGTCCGGCGGTGCCGGACAGTTCTATTTTGTGAAGGATCTGGGCGACACCAAGGTCGCATCGCTCGGCAACCTGTTCGGCACGACCGACCTGAGCCAATACGATGGCATCCGCCTTTGGATTAGCTGCACGGGTACTATCCCGGGCCGTATCAACGTTGTTGTGGGTGACGTAGACGAGGAAAGCCAGTCCCTGCCGAGTGGCGCTAATGAATATCAATTTAAGGCATATATCAACGGTTCCGGCGCGGATACGAACAACCTGAGCATCGCTGGCGCTACAGCGAACGGCTACGAGGGATATCTGGATCTTTCATGGTCAATGCTGACGAAGAATGCGGACAAGACTACCGCGTTCAATCCGTCTACGATGGGCATTGACTTCATTGCATTTAAGTTCCTGAACCGTGTGGCCAACGCAACTCTCTATGTAGCGGATCTGCAGCTGTATAAGACGGTTGCGGACACAACCACGACCGAGGCAGCTACAACCACGACCGAGGCCGACACAACCACAACCGAGGCGGCTACAACTACGACCGAGGCAGCTACAACTACGACCGAGGCAGCTACAGCTACGACCGAGGCAGCCACAACTACGACCAAGGCAGCTGCGACCACTACTCAGGCGATTGCCAGCGGAACCGGTACAGGCGGCAACAAGGCGAATCCTGTTACCGGCGTGGCACTGCCGCTTATGGCGGCGACCATTGGTGTCGTTTCCGTAGGTGTTGCTTCGGCAACAAAGAAAAAGTCCCGCTAGCATATAGCGGAAATTGGTAGAATTGATTTTGTGGATCAGGTAAGTGCGCTTATTTGATCCACAAAATCACTCAATAAGGGAGGATAATTATGTTGCGCGGTTCCCTTTTACGTTTACTAGCGGTCAGCTTGGTGTTGACGCTACTTGTGTCATCCTGTGCGCAGAGAGTAGACACCTCTTCCGAGCCGGATGCCTCCTCCACGTCACAAACATCCGACGATGATATAGGTACATCCCAAACGCACACGACCGGTACTACGGCGATGTCGTCGCAAACACAGGTGAGTAGCACGGATAAAACCAAGCCCCAAACCGGAACCACCAACACCTCAACCTCTCAGATGAGTTCTCAAACACAAACGGAAACCGATCTTTCCGAAAACAGGAAAAAGGGTGTATATCCTATGTTCAGCAATGAAATCGACCGTACACGAGGAGGTGTGGTGGAGGGGACCAACGAAAGCTACATAGACTATTCAAAAGAGGTTTCCTCGCGTCATGTGTACACGGATATGGTATACCACGATTCCGAAGTAGCAGCCGTACGTTTGGCGGAACAAGGCGTATTCCCCAAGACCACATTGTTTTATCCCGACAGCACCGTTTCAGTCAATGCGTGTATGGAATATCTCTTCGCAGTATCGGGATTTGATGCTTACAAAAACGATGTCGCTGGATTTGCGATAAGTACAAATTTGATTGAAAAGGGAATCTTCAGCAACTATAAACAGGATATCACCAAAGAGGAACTGGCCTATCTGTTGGACCGTGCGGTCGGCAACTGTGCCAACGCCTCGCAGTACGCTATGTCAATCAGCGACTATAGCGACATTGATGATCGAATGAAAGCCGGTGTGCTGCAATGCATCGCATTGGGTATTCTGGAATGTGACGGCGCGTTTGAGCCCAAGAGCAAGGCGACCAAATCAATGATTGCGGATGCTCTTTATCGGCTGATGAACACGGCCGCCAGAGTCGTTCCGGACTACGACATCGGCAGTATATATACGAATACAACAAGCACCTATCTGGTAAAGTCCCAAAAAACCAAAAACCCGACTGGAATACAATTCGGGTTTTACTCGAACTATAACGATCAGGACGATGCCTTTGTGTCTTTCGGCAAGCGCCCTGTGGATCGGGTAGATTTTCATAAATGGGTAAATATCGAAAAGACCAAGGGTGTCTATACGATGCCCTCCTTCGGAAATGAAAAGCATGCACACAAGCTCGGCAACACGGCGATAACCACAGTGGACATCAGTGCCAATCTGGTGTGGAATCCGAGCTTTGACAAGAGCAACATCCCTAGCTTTTATAAACAGGATATCACCAACACGGAAACGCGGACCAAGGCGAAGGAATTTTTGTACGCGTTTGTGCAGGCAATGCTCAAGGAGATTGGCGGCGATGTAATCCTCGCGATCGATTATGAACTGGACTGGCAGCAGAATCTCAACAGTGCCTCGGCAGCCAGCCGAAATCGCGCAGCCAAATTCGCCGATTGGTTTGTGGAGGCCTGTGGTGTGGCACGCCAAGCTGCGCAGGATATCCAGATGTCGGAGAACTTAAAGCTGATTGTGATCTACAACAACATCACTTCACAGCACAAGCTGGGTGTATCCGAAAACTCGTGGATGATCAAGATGGCCAACGCTGTGGATTATATCGGTATCGATGCCTATTCTTACGGATATGATGTGGAGGATATGACCGATGCCAGCTATGTGCTGGAGAGTTTTCGTTTCTTGATCAACAACTATTCTCTTGGCAAACCGGTGATTATGGTGGAAAACGGGCCGTATGCCAATGCAGACCCCACCGCCATTGATGCAGATACTGGGTTGAACACCTATGAAGCGACCGGAAAATATTATAAGAATCTGTTCCGCGAATTTCGTTTTGCCTGTGAAAAGGGTGATTTTCTGAACGCGAATGTGACCGGATATCTGGTGTGGTCGTTAAAATCCACCGGCGCGCTCCAATCGATGGGCAGAAACTACGGTGTTCTCGCTGACGACAATTCGTATTATCCCTCCGGTCTTGCCATCAAGGCGGGCCTGGAAACAATGGAAAAGCAACAACAGTTTTGCCCGTCCTATCAGACGAATGTCATAAACGTCGGTATGGGAAATAAAGCAACCATATCTGTCGAAAGCGGAACGACGTATGAACACCTCATTTACCTCACAACGGATCGGAAAGCCGGGGATACCCAAAAACTTCAGATTGAACTGGAAACGATCGGTACGGTGTTTATC
>JAEZJA010000218.1 GCA_023415895.1 Bacillota bacterium | reverse complement strand
GGTGTGAACAAACAACCAACGCTTCTGATTCGAGAGAGGAACGGATGTCGTATGACGGTTTTGATTCCTGCCTATGAACCGGGCGAAACCATGCTCCTACTTATCCGGCAGCTCAAAGAGTCGAGTCCTTTTCGAATGGTCGTTGTGGATGATGGCAGCGGAGAACCTTGCCGGGCGTTGTTTGACCAGGCAGAGGCGATGGGCTGCATCGTGCTGCGCCATGAAACGAATCGGGGAAAAGGCATGGCACTGAAATCCGGTTTTCAGTGGATTGCTGCCCATGGTGATACGCAGGGGGTTGTGTGTGCGGACTGTGACGGACAGCATTCCTGTGAGGATATCCGCAGGGTGGCGCATGCCGTCAGCGATCATGCGCACGAAATCGTGATTGGCTCACGTCGGTTTACGGGCCACGTGCCGCTGCGCAGCCGGTTAGGCAATACCATCACCCGCCTGGTTTTCGCATCCGCTACCGGGTTGCGGATTCGGGATACGCAAAGCGGATTGCGGGGATATTCTGCCGATATGCTGCCTTGGCTGTGCGGCGTGGAGGGAGAACGCTTTGACTATGAGATCCGCGTACTTCTGGAGGCCAGAAATGCCGAATTCTCTCTTGCGGAGCTTCCGATTCAAACCATCTATGCGCAACATCACCACTCTCATTTCCGAACCGTCGCCGATTCGGTGATCGTGTACCGGCCGATTATCAAATTCAGTGCCTCTTCCTTGACAGCGGCCGGTTCAGATTTTGTACTGCTGCTGATTCTCAAAGCCGCCACGCGCAACCTGCTTGTCAGTGTCGTTGCGGCGCGCATTATCAGTGCCACGTTCAATTATCTGTGCAATCGGCATCTTGTTTTTCGCCCAACCGGTGAAAGCCGGCTATTCGCTTTGAAATATTTCACGCTGGCTGGGTTTATCATGCTGTGCAACTATGGTCTGCTGTCGGTGTTTACGGCGGTAATCGGGCTACCCTTGGTGGTCGCCAAGCTGATTACCGAAGGGGCCTTGTATTGTGTCAGCTTCTGGCTTCAAAAAAATGTCGTATTTCGCACTCAGCGTGCGCAAAGTATGAAACAATCCTGATAAAACTATGTTCCGGGCAAGCATTGACCAAGGAGGATTACCGAGATGGCGATTCAAATATTTCAGCGTTTGGAAACCAAATACCGACTGGATGAAAGCCAGCTGCATGCGCTGCTGCCCCGGCTGCTGGAGCATATGGACCCCGATGTCCACTGCACGAACGGACGGGAATACAGCATTTACAGCATGTATTACGACACGCCGGACAACCAGATTATCCGGCGATCGATTGCCAAGCCCTATTATAAGGAAAAGCTGCGCATGCGCAGCTACACCGTTCCATCCTGCGAAGAGGATACGGTGTTTTTGGAGCTGAAAAAGAAAATCGGGGGGATTGTCAATAAGCGACGCATTGTGGCGCCGCTGGGAGAGGTGCGCCGCTTCCTGGACAACGGGATTCGTCCTCAGGCAAAGAGCGCGCTGCAAAAACAGGTGATCGATGAAATCGCTTTCTTTTTAAGCAAGTATGACGTTCATCCGACGGTGGCAATCAGTTATGACCGCATGGCTTTCTTCGGCAAGGACGATCCCGGTCTGCGCGTAACCTTCGATCACAATATCCGGACCCGGCGCACCGGCTTGCGCATGGAGAACGGCGGTGCGGGCAATCTGCTGATTCCCGCGGATGAGTGGCTTATGGAGATCAAAATATTCGGAGCCATTCCTCTGTGGTTAGCTGGGGTGTTATCGGAACTGCATATTTATAAAACCAGCTTTTCCAAGTACGGATTTGAATATCAACAATATTGTATGCTGGGTGCGTCGACTGGTGGCCTGGCGGAATCGATCCGTCAGGCGCAAAATGCCGACCATCAAGGAATGACATCCCCACTTCATTGGGCGATTTGACCGTTGCATAGGCGGCAAGCATGAAAGGAGTTTTTATTATGATTGAAGAATTGTTCTCGCAGGCCACAGCCGAGACCCTTACCGTTGGAAATACGCTGATTATTATCGGGTCCTCCCTGCTTTTGGGTTTGTTGATTAGCTTTATCTATATACAAACGCATAAGGCAGAGGGCTACGCGCCGAGCTTTCCCGTGACGCTGATTATGCTGCCCTCCATTATTGCCATCATTATTCTGCTGGTAGGCAACAACGTTGCGCGTGCCTTCAGTCTGGCCGGGGCATTCTCCCTCATCCGCTTTCGCAGTGCGCCGGGTGATCCCAAGGATATTGCCTATGTCTTCTTTACATTGGCCATCGGGTTGGCGTGCGGTATGGGGTATATCGGTTATGCCGCGCTTTTCGCCGTGATTTTGTGCGGCGTGATGGTGGTGCTGACAGCCCTTCATTTCGGGGCCTTAAAAGACGATCCCATGACGCTGAAAATCACGATTCCCGAGGATCTCAATTACAAAGGGTTGTTTGATGAAATATTGCAAAAGTATACGACATCGTATCACTTTAAAAGAGTGAAAACGACCGACTTCGGTTCCTTGTTTGAACTCACCTATCATGTGACGGTCAAGCCTGACGTTAACGATAAGGAATTTCTTGATGCGCTGCGCTGCCGCAACGGAAATTTGAACATTTCGTTGTCACTGCGCGAAAACGAGGCCATGGTGCAGGTAAAATAGAGCTCGGGATAAGTAAAAAGTGTACCTGGCCAAAATGGTCAAGTACACTTTTTGTATTGCAGTGTGGGGTTAATCTGCCAAAGCCTTCCCCTTTGAGGGGAAGGGGGACCGCTTGCGGTGGATGAGGTGGTTGAATCAACCAATATCAAATTGAATGCACCCGAAAATTCAATGTATATCAAGATGCGAATAACACAGTCGCTCCATCGGAGCTTGCTGGAATAGGCGTACCTTTTCGGCTTTTTTCACAATAACTTGGTATTGTTGATCATCTGCCCTTTTCTAGTTTATTCGCGAACACCTCATCCGTTGGCTACGCCGCCACCTTCCTCTCAAGGGGAAGGCTTTCTGGGTGCGCTGATTATATAGATTATGCTCATAATACTCAATTTAGTTTTTTATTTTACAAGTTCCTTTATTTTTCTATATACCACGATTCCACTCCACTACCCGTTGACAGAGCAACTCCAAATCGGAAAAGGATTCAATGGTTCCCGCCTGCGCGCGCAGACCCGCCGCACCCTTGAGTCCATGCATATACCAGGCCGCCTGTTTGCGTGCCTCGCGCATGGCAACGCGTTCCCCCTTGAACGCCGCCGCCAGCCGTACCTGCCGCATCAGCGTCTGCATACGTGATTCGACGGGCGGATCGGGCAGCAGCGTGCCGTTTGCCAGATAGGCTTCAATCTGGGCAAACAGCCAAGGAGCACCCAGCGCCCCCCGGCCAATCATAATGAGATCGCAGCCTGTGTGCTCATACAGTGCCGCCGCCTGCTTGGCAGAATCTACATCCCCGTTTCCGATCACCGGAATGCGCAGCGCCTGCTTGACCTCACGGATGATGTCCCAGTCCACTGGAGGCGCGTACATCTGGTCGCGCGTACGACCGTGAATTGTCACAGCGGATGCGCCGCCCGCTTCACAGGCGAGCGCCACCTCCACGGCATTGACCTGCCCCGCCGAATACCCCTTGCGCAGCTTGGCCGTCACCGGCACGTCGACGGCGTGAACCACCGCCTCCACAATGCGCCAGCACAGCGCAGGGTCGCGCATCAATGCACTTCCGCAGTGATTGCCCGTAATCTTGGGAGCGGGACAACCCATATTAATGTCCAAAATGTCGGGTCGATGGCGCATAGCCAGCTCGGCCGCGCGTGCCATCGTCTCGGGGGAATCGCCAAACAGCTGCACGGCCGCCGGTCGTTCACGATCGTCCAGCGCGAGCAGCTCATCGCTTTTGCTGTCCTGAAAGCACAACCCCTTACTGCTGACCATTTCTCCCACGACATACGCCGCGCCGTACTCCACACAAATCAGACGGAAGGCACGATCGGCCACACCCGCCATGGGAGCGAGCGCCGCATGCCCTTTTATCTCCACATTTCCGATGAACATGATACCCCTCATTTCTGTCTACCCGCATTATACCCGATGTTTCAGGGGTTGTAAATGAAGACTTTGAGGAACGTTTATATTGTTTTCACAAGACGGTCAAAATCCTATGGCAGAATAGATGTAAACAAAGGAAAATAGTCCTGTTCTCTGTGCTGACACATGAAAAGGAGCTGGATTCTCATGAATACATTCATCAAAAAGACCTTGCGACCATGCGGACTGCTGCTGGCGATGTCCTGCCTGATGCTGAGTCTGGCCGCTTGTCAGAAAACCGGTGAGAACAGTTCTTCCCCCGATTCGGCCTCGGGCAGCTCTGCCTCTTCGGCGAGCAGCAGTTCCTCCTCTTTAACATCTTCCGGCAGTTCGACCTCCGCTGTGGATGCCACCACCATTGCTGTCACTTCGGACACGGACGACAGCGATGCCAGCTGGACGAATTCGACCCCCATCGCGCTCAGCGGCAGCTCCATCACTTTCAGCGGAAAGGGTGCGACGGTCAGCGGCTCAACCATCACCATCACGGCCGCAGGCACCTATAGCGTCAGCGGTACACTCAGCGACGGCCAAATCATCGTCGACACCAAGGATAATGATAAGGTGCAGCTGGTGCTCAATGGTGCCTCTATCACCTGTTCCCACAGCGCGCCCATTTATGTCCGCTCGGCCAAAAAGGTGGTTCTGACGCTGGCGGACGG
>JAEZJA010000175.1 GCA_023415895.1 Bacillota bacterium | reverse complement strand
TGTCCGTTTTTCGTGAGGTACTGGCCGATATCGGCGACGAGCAGTCCATTGAACAGTCGTTGTCCACTTTTTCCGCACACATGACCAACCTCATCCGTATTCTGGATCAGGCGGATGAGGGCTGTTTGGTTCTGCTCGATGAGCTGGGCGCAGGTACCGACCCGGTCGAGGGCGCGGCACTTGCCATGGCCATTCTTGAACGCCTGCGGCTGCAGGGGGCGCGTATCGCCGCGACCACGCACTATGCCGAGCTCAAAGCCTATGCCATCCATACGCCCGGTGTAGAAAACGGCAGCTGCGAATTTGATGTCGAGACACTCAGTCCGACCTACCGCCTGTTGGTGGGAGTGCCCGGACGCTCCAACGCTTTTGCCATATCCGAACGATTGGGCATGGATGCGGCGCTTGTTGCGCGTGCGCGTGAAATGGTGTCGGGCGATGACCGGCGGCTGGAGGAGGTCGTTTCCAAGCTGGAGGAGCGGCGGCACACTCTTGAAAACGAGCTGGAGCAGGCACGCAGTATGCGCGCCAAGGCACAGCAGGCGGTCGAGCAGGCCAATTCCCAGCTGAGTGAATTTGATCGAAAACGCGAAAAAGAGGTCGAGCAGGCCAAAGCCGAGGCGCGACGCATCTTAGATCGCGCCCGTGCCGAAGCCAACCAGCTGATGCAGGAGATCGACGAGCTGCGCCGGCAAAAGAACGCGCAGGACTTCGCCTCCAAGGCACAGGAGGCCAAAAGTCGTTTACGTTCGCGTCTGCGCGCCGCCGAGGATGCCGTTGATCCCGTGACACAAAAACGTCGCGGGGAGTATACGCTGCCCCGGCCCCTCAAAGCGGGGGATACGGTGCTGATTATCGATATTGATAAAAAAGGCGTTGTGCTGTCACCGCCCGATGACAATGGCAGTGTGTTGGTGCAGGCCGGTATTATCAAGACTCGTGTGCCCGTCGACAATTTGCAGCTCGCGCACGGCCCTGCCGACAATTCCCCGGCGGGGCGCGGCGGGACGACACAACGCCGCTCGGGACTGGATGCGCCGCTAGGTACGCAGTCACGTGCTGTGCGCAGCGCGCGCAACGAGATTGATCTGCGCGGCCAGATGACAGATGAAGGCATCTTAAAGTTGGATCAGTTCATTGATGACGCGGTTATGGCCGGCATTGGCCAGATTACCGTGATTCACGGCAAGGGGACAGGGGCGATGCGCACCGCCGTCCAGCAGTTTCTGCGCACCCATGCGTCCGTGAAATCCTATCGTCTGGGCGCCTATGGCGAGGGAGAAAACGGCGTTACAATTGTGGAACTGAAATAAAATGCACAAATGTCATTCGCCGTCGGGCGAGTGGCATTTGTTCCATACAAGGGGGAGAACGGGTTGCTGGGAGCGGTCTGCGGCGATATCCTGGGGTCCTATTATGAATGGCATCCGGTCAAGTCCGTAGATTTTGACCTCTTTCCCCGCGGCAGCCATTTCACGGACGATACCGTATTGACAGTGGCCGTGGCCGATACGCTGCTGAGCACCGAAGAACAGGGGATTGTCTCCGATCGCGCGCGGGCACAGGCGTATGCGCAGCATTACAGGCACTACTACGCCCGCTATCCCGATGCCGGATTCGGCACTCTGTTTCGTGAATGGGCAACGGCCGACACCCTCCGGCGGCAGCACAGCTACGCTAACGGGGCGGCTATGCGGGTGAGCCCGATTGCTTGGGCAATGCCCACGCTCGAGGAGGTGCTGCGCGAAGCGGCGATCAGCTGCCGGTATACGCACAGCCACCCGCAAGCCATCAAGGGCGCGCAGGCTGTGGCCGCCGCCGTGTATCTGGCACGCACAGCCTGCTCCAAGGAACAGATTAAAACGCAAATAGAAAAGCGGTTCGGCTATTCCCTTTCCTTCACGCTTGAGAATATCCGACCGCACTATGTCTTTGACAGCCGCGCGGAGGTTACCGTCCCTCCGGCGATTGTCGCTTTTCTGGAATCCTGGGATTATGAAAGTGCCGTGCGCAAGGCCGTTTCCCTTGGCGGCGACAGCGATACCCTCGCCTGCATGGCCGGAGGGATCGCGCAAGCCTATTATCAGACCATTCCCGCACCCATTGTGTCCCGATGTGAGCTGCTGCTGGACAGCGGCCTGCGTCAAACCATACGCGCCTTCAACCAACATTACGCACTGTAAAGGAACGAGAAACATGGAGCTTTGCCGACTGGCCGCCAATGCAATTCCGATCTATTCCTATACCAACCCCGGACTGCACAGCTTTTGTCTGTGCCTGTATGTCAAGGCCGGGCCTCTTTATGAGCCGGATGCGGCCAATGGTGTGACGCATTTCTGGGAGCATGTGGCCTTCCGTCATATCGATGCAAGCATGGATCACAGCCTGTTTCGCATGCTGGACAAATACGGCATGGAATTCAGCGGCTGTACATATAAAGAGTTTGTCCAGTTTAAAATTACAGGAGCCTCCCGGCATTTTGCGGATGCTGTGGACATTCTGGCAAGGCTGTTTGAGGGGCTGCTGGCCTCTTCAACCGATATTCGTCTGGAGCGCAGCCGTATCAAGGCCGAAATGCGGGAAGACGATGAAAAAAGCTCCTTGGAATACTTTACGCAGAAGATTGTATGGGAGGGGACGCCTCTGCAGAATAGGATCGTCGGCACCAATGCGGTGTTGGATAGGCTGGGCCCGACCGCTCTGAAAAAGGCACACCGTGAGCTTTTATCACCAAATAACCTCTTTTTTTATGTAACCGGATGCGTGGATGACGGCAGTCTGACAATGCTGACCGACCGCATCGGCCGTCTTTCTCTGCCCATAACAGAACAGGACAGAGGCAATATCGCGCCGATTCCCGCGCCCTTTTTTCACAGAAATGCGCAGGTAGCCGTCAAAAATGATACCACCCACGCCGTTTGCTTTTCCTTTGATCTACAGTGCGAACGCTACACCCAGGCCGAGTTGGATCTGCTCTACGGCATTTTGTTTACCGGGGATACCTGCAAGCTCTATCACGAGTTGTCCGATCAGACGGGGCTTATCTACAGCTACGACGCACAGCTGGAGAAATACTGCAACATCGGCAATCTGCATTTTCAATATGAGGTGCAGAGCAAGAAGCTGATGGAATCCATCGCCAAGGTCATTGCCATTTTGGCGGGGCTTAAGCAGGGACTGACGGATGAGCTTGAGTATGCTATGCCGCCCTTTACCGAAAACGCCGAGCTGATGATGGACTCGGACGAGGAACTCAACTGGAATATGGCCTATGACTGCCACATCATGAACGCTTCGTTTCGCTCTCTCTCCGAACGCTCCCGCCTCTATTCGCAGGTGACCCCCGACCGCATCGTTCAGCTCTGCCGCGAAATATTCCGAGCGGACAACATGGTCGTGACCATCAAAACGGATAAAAACCGGTTGAATGTTGAACAGGTCAGGGCGATGGTGAGGGAGCTGTAAAGGCAGCCACTAAACGCAGTATCAAACGCAAGTATTATTTCTTAAAAATTTGGGTGCTAAAATGGATGAGATTCGTGATGCCCCGGAACTTGCGTTGAGTGTAATCAATGAATTTGAAGAACCTGAAAAAAAGGAGTATGCGTATGAAGATTTTACTGTTCCTGGCAAAGGGCTTTGAAACAATGGAGTTCAGTCCGTTTGTTGACGTATTCGGGTGGGCGAAAAATGATTACGGGATTGACATTACGGTTGAAACATGCGGCTTTCAATCGCAGATAATAAGTTCATTCGGGATACCTGTTTTGGTTGATAAAACCATTGATGAAATACTCGTCGATGATTATAATGCTCTGGCAATTCCCGGAGGGTTTGAAGAGTTTGGCTTTTATGAAGAAGCGTATGATGAACAGATTCTGACATTGATTCGTGAATTTAACGCGCAAAACAAATTTATTGCTTCGGTCTGTGTCGGTGCGCTGCCATTAGGAAAAAGCGGAATTCTGGCCGGCAGGAAAGCAACGACATATCATCTGGGTGACGGAAAAAGGCAAGCCCAGTTAAGAAAATTTGACGTTCAGGTAATCAATAAACCCATCGTCGTAGATGGAAATGTCATCACCTCTTATTGTCCCCAGACCGCGCCGGACGTTGCGTTCAAGCTGTTGGAGCTGCTGACTTCCAAAAAACAGACTGAAACTGTAAAGCAGGCTATGGGATTTGGAAACTATTCTTAATCATTTCACAAGGAGATTCTCATATGGACAACAAAGAAAAAATCAAATATTTCTATGAACAGATTACTTCCGACAATCGTATTGACGAAGTCCCCGAATATGTATCCGACAACTGTACGATCCGAATTGGGGAACAAAGTATTCCGATTGGGATGGAAGGGATGAAGCAGCACATGATCGACGTGAGAAAAACATATCCCGATCTGAAAATGACCGTTACACGCCAATACTGCGACGGGGACTATGTGATTTCCGAATTCATCATGGCGGGCACGCACAAGGGGAATGGCTAGGGATGAAGCCAACCGGGAAAAAGATATCCATTACC
>JAEZJA010000131.1 GCA_023415895.1 Bacillota bacterium | reverse complement strand
GTTTTGGTCAGAAACTTGGACTGCACAAAGGGAAACCCGAAGCGGATCAACAAAGCAACACCGATAATCATCACCAGTGACAGAGCATATACCAGCTTTTTGGCCACGTATTTCTGACCAATCAGGTAATACTCGCTGATGGATTTCGGCTTTTCTTTAATGCTTTTGACTTCCTGTTGGATGTCTCCCGCAATTTTCCCCGCCAGATTCTGCGGGCTGAGCAGCCGCACGCATTTTCGGTAGAGCATCTGGAAGGGCGATATAAAGATTCTCTGAAATTTTTTTAGAAACAGATTAAACGCCTGTGCCAGATTGAACGAACCTGAAAACTTCATGTTATCTGACTCCTATGTCATCCGAATTCGGCTATACAAGTTCCACTGTCCCGATCCTATCGAAATTACCCGTCTCTTTAATCGGCCGGTTGACCGTGCCGACGGTATAAATAAGATAAGCAATCGCCAGAAGGACTAGAAGAATCATCAGCAGCTTCCTCAGTTTTTTGGCCGCCCGCTTGACCTTTTCCCACACCCGGTACCAGAAGGACTGGGGCTTGCCTTCCTCCGCGCCGGGCAGGGCCAGCACCGTGTCCATCAACTTTTTATACTGTGTATACAGGTCAATATTGCCGATGTATTCGGCGGCTCTAAGATGATTGTAAAAGAGGACAAGCGGCTGAATGGTCTCCTTGTCGATCTCCTGCCGGAAAAGCAGGTGAAAAACATCGGCGAATTGCTGCACAATGCCCGTGCCGGTGGCATGGGAAATCGTGTCGATATTCGTGAGACTATAATTGAAAAACACATCCATATTGGGATAGATCACAATTCGGTCGGCACGCAGGCAGTTGCACTGGAAGTATTCGGGCATTTCGAGCAGCACCATCTGCTCGACGATCCGCCGTCCGATTTCCAGCCGTTCCTTTAACGACGGGCGCTCCCGGAGCAGATGATTGTCAAGCGTTGTCTCGTCGCGGTATTTCATCACGACGCACAGCTGATCTTCATCCTTAAAATATTCGACGAAATCCGTAAAAACGGTGGTGTTGATATGGTTGGTCAGATACAGCAAAACCTCAGACGCCAGCTTTTGATCGCGGATGCAAAGGACGGAGAATTGCTCTCCCGTCGCGGCATCCCTGCATATAAAAACGGTTCCCAGCCGGTTTGCTTCCCGCAGACTGACCACGGTATAGCTGTGTTCAAACGTTTGAATAACCATCGCACACCTCGTTTCACTGGATTTCCTGCCTCATCCCGGCGGCATCACTCGCGCACAACGACCATGATGGAGGCCTTTACCTCAGGGTACATCACGCTTTGTACAAGCACCTCATACACCCCCGGCTCATTCGGGGCGACATACATGCCGTTGCTGTCGATCATGCCGCCATTTTCCGCGACGCTCCACTGCACCGTTTTATCCGGCATGTTGCTGCACACCGCTTCGAGATAATAGCTTTCTCTTGTTTTGAGTGTCAGGGAATTGGGTTTAACGAAAATCTTCATCTTGGTCTTTTCGGCGATGATCTCCTCCATATCCCGGATGGCCGTCCATTTGACATCCACCGACGTTTTGGTTGTCGTGGCAATCAGGCGGGCACCGATGACAAAGGTACCTTTCGCCGGATTGAGCTTGGCCGCTACCTCTACGCAGGGATTTTCATTCTCAAACACCTCGGAGGAGCCGAAGGTCACCTCGTTGGGATTGGATACCGAGAGGATAATGGTGACGCTGCCCAGCCCCAGGCCGTGGATGATCTCGTCCGAGAAGAAGCGCTCCTTCTTTTGTCCGCCAATGCCCAGATCGATACGGCATACTCCGCTCGCAATATCCCGGCGTAAAGGAGTGATTTTTTCTCCCGGATTCAGCGGGACGGACAGATTGGCTACGCCTGCTGCGGGCGACTGCTTAGCCAGAAGCTTTTGAATGGCCGTGGACAGTGTGCTGTTCATGACATACTGCCCGAACGGCACGTTTTCGATGTTCTCGATTACATAGGTATCCCCGGCTTTGATCAGACAGATCTTGGCCAGATACAGATTCTGCATGTAGTTGCTTCTCAGCACGGCATCCATGGACAGACCGTAATACCGCTTCACCATTTCGTCTATGCTATCACCCACCGTGATCGCCGTTACCGATTTCTGCTCGGCCTTGGCATCCAGCCGTTTCTTGCCCACCATCAGCCGGAAGCTGGAGGGGTCGATCTCGGCAACGCCGTCCGTATCCACAACATCCAGCGCATCGAGCGTGTAAGCCACGCTGTATTGGCCCGTTTTCTCATAGGTGACCTCATCAAATTCCACCTTGAGGGTGGGCCGGTTGTCGCAGGTAAGGCAGGTGAGCTGCAAATCATAGGAGAAGGCCACCGCCTGCTTGTTGTAATTTTCGACCTCCACGCGCATCTCAAAACGGCTGCCCGGTTTCACATAGCGCGGCATGACCTGCTTGATGCGCACATTGCCGTCCCAGTAAACGACCTTGGTTTCCTCAAACAGATCTTCAGCACGCAGTACCTCGGCATCCGGCTCGTCGTTTGTCAGAAACAAACGATACGATTCTCGAATCTTGTTATAAGCGACATCGTCCTGCGAGGAGCTTCCCGCAATGTTGTGCACCGCCGCTTTTTCTTTTTCATCGTATTCGATGCAAAGATACATATAGTTGGCGTTGGTCTTGACGCAGGAATCAAAGTTTTCGATCAGCGACAGCTTTTTGATGATCGGGTTGTCGATGACGATTTCCCGTCCGACACAGTCCAGCGCAAAGCCTCTTTCCACCGAAATGGTGCGCTCGTCCAGACCCACCACGTTCATGCCCGCAACAATCCCCGTGCCGTCGATCAGGCGGTTGATCATCCGCCTCTTATCGTTGACGTATTTCTGCTCGAGATTGAAATCCTCCACAGACAAAAGCTTCCCGTAATAATATTTGTTACGCTCAAACGGGAAAAATGAAGTATTTTTCATCAAGGTCATCCTTTCCTGTATCCGTCTATTATCCGTCTATTTGGCTATTTTTGAAAGCGGTAGCAATCCCGAACCGTCGAGAGAAAAATCGGTATATTCACCCAGCACACTGTTGACACCCAGATACGAGAAGGCACTCAGAAAAATAAAGGGCTTCAGGGGTATCAGCTTGAGCTCGGTATGTACCGGCTTCATTTCCTCAATGATTTTGAGAAGAATGTTGTACTGCCTGCGGGTGCGGATATATTCTTCTTTGACCAGAACCGTAAACGAATACGGGTCGTTTCCGAACATGGGAAGCAGCGTTTGCTCATAGTCGGGTGTGTCCCGGAATTTGTCCAGGGCAAAGGTCTCCACAATATAGGGCGTTTCCCCGGTATACAGCTCGACAATCTGCTGAATGCTCTGTCGTGTGCCGCGTCGGCGGTAGAGCTCCACGGCGTGCCGCAGCAGCTCCTGAAGCTGCTGCTGTGACCAGACGTAGCTGTCTGCGATATCCAGCCAATCCGATAGCCACAATAGAAACTCTTTATCCTTGCACTCCGTATCAAAATAATCGGATACCCGCTCGATATCGCCCGTCAAATCCTCATACAGTGTCTGGAAGATAGCCAAAAAACGCTCAAGAAAGCCCGTGGCTGCATCTGCGCGTTGGTAGACGGCTGGCAGATAGGCAAGCCACGACTGTGCCGGAAGATAAACGATCAGATCCGAAATCACCAGCGGTGTCTCTCCCTGATCGTACAGCTCCAGACCGACCCACAAATACTGCCCTTTGATGCCGTGCAGCAGGATGTCGCGCATGCCCATGACCTGTCTGCAACGGTAGGGTTCTAACCTATGTAGTTTTTCATCGAAGGGGATCGTCGGAGACTGGATCAGTTCGGGGATATGAACTTTTTGTCCCTGGTATTCCATATGTACCGTGTTGCTGGCATATACCGTAATCTTATAAGAACTTGTACTGCCATCGCCGATCCTCAACCCCAGCCTGTGCCATTCCAGATCGACCTCTCCACTGTCCAACACTCGGGAAAGGAAGCGCCCACGGCTGCCCCCCCCGTTGTGCCGAACCGCTATGCCGTCCGATCGGCACTCCATGTTATCCAAAAACCCTCTTTCATAATCCTCGGGTTTGTTGAACACAAAATACTTGAGTTTATCGCTCACATCCACACCTCCTATGCCTACTCCTCAATGCTGAACATATACTCCGCATCGGTCAGAACGGCCGCGCCGTCGGGGCTCAGAACGATGTTGCCTTCGGGTGTTCTGGTGATGCCGTTGCCTTTAGCGTCAATCGAGAGGGAGCCGACAAAGGACACGCAGTCCAGCATGTCGATCACCCCGTACAGCTCGCTGTAAACGATCACCGCCCCAAAATCGTCCTTGTATGTTCCAAAGAAATCCGAAACGGCCTTCTTGACACGGTCCATCGCATCGGTGTAATGCGGCCGGACAGTAATATCGGCATATACCTGAATGCTCACGTCTTTGGGAGAGACAATGCGAATGCTCGTGCCGATCAAACGGAACGAATCCAGATATTGCAGAATGTTTTTCTCATAGGCGGGGCTGACTTCGTGGCTGCCCAAGCCGCTGTAGGGCTTGACGACCAGATGAAGCGCCATTTCATTGCCGCTCCCGGGTGTGTTTTTATCCGTCATGCGCACGGCTTTGCAGCCCTCAATCATCAGGCCGGGGGTCTGGCGCACCGTGCGCTCGTAATCCTTGTCGGTGACCGCCGTCACAGGGTTCTTCATTTGTTTTTGCGCCCGCAGGAAGCATTCCTCCAGCGTCTCCTCATCCAATCCGCCCGCAGCGTCCTCCCGATTGGCAATGTGCACCTCGGGCAGCTCCACATGATTCAGGCTGTTAATCTTGCCGCTTTTGACGTTACCGTCATACCCGTAGGTCTGAGAGCATGCGATGCAAACCATCTCGCCTTCGGGTGCGCTGCCGTGGAAGCAATCGCCGAAACGCAGGGTGCCGGTGCGGGTATCCAACACATAATGCCGGTCCTGCGCAGAGGACGCGGAAAAGTCCCGCACCTTCTTCCAGCGCACAAAGCCGGTCCCCTCCGGCAGTTTGGTCATCAACTCAAAGGAATCGTATTCCAATGCGGCCGTTCCGATGTCAACGGTCTGGCCGGGCAATCCGTTTGCCACCCCGATCAGCGAGCGGTTGGCAAACGCGGGCGAAGAGGTCACGATCATCACCTGATCCGCCTCTTGGGGCACCGTCAGCTGATACACTGCGGCACCCTGTTCTTCATCAAAGGTGCGGATGACATTGCCGATGGTATAGTACACACCGTCGGCACGGTAGTAAACATCGGATACACCGGTGACGGCAAGATCGGTCAAGACACGATACTCACCCGACTCGCTAACCGGCAGCTCGGTGATGGCACTGCTGGTATACCGCTGAATCAGCTCCACCGCATGGAAGGCCATTTCGGTGATCACGGGGGGAACGTCATAGGCGCTTTCCCTCAAATGAACACGCAGGAACCAGCCCTCGCAGCCCTCCACCGTGGTACGCTCGTGATTCTCCCCGATCGTAAAATGGATATTGCCGGACTGGAGCAGCGCATGGGTGGAATCCTCGAGAATGTCGGCCTTTTTCCACAGGCCATCGGTATAATACTCCGTATCCAGCACGGCAAGGGGAATGAAGGAGTGGCTATCGGTAATGGGATTGCGGCGCACGGGGTAATTATCCTCAATCCCGATATGCACCGTATAGGGGATCCCGCCGCTGAGCGGTTTGTCCATTCGAATGTAGAAAAACTCTCCCTGTTCGCATGCCCTGCCAAAAGGATAGACCCGCATCCTGCCGCCGAAATCCATCTGGTTGCGATCCACCAGCTGAGGCACATGCTTGTCATAACTAATGAATCCGATGATGCTGCTGTCGGGAAGGTTGCATTCCTCGGCCGCTTCAAAGCCAATGTCCCCCGCTAAAAAGCGCGTCCCACGCAGCACCTTGAGGGACATATCCGCCTGAACATAGACGCGTGCTCTAGCCGGCTGCTTGGTGCGGCGAGCAATGCCGAGAAACTTCAGGTATTTATCCAGATTGTCGCTGCCGATGCGGTCAATATGGTATTGCTGGCCCTCTTTGAGCCAGGAGAACATCTCCAGAATCGTGATGCCCGGATCGTGATAGTTGAAGTCCGTCCACTCGGGATAAAGAGCGACGATCATATTCCGGGCATCGTCCATGATCTTCTGAAAGGGTTCTTTGTCCAGTGAGACATTGGGCAGCATAGCGCTTCACCTCGATTCGTGTTAGGCCAGAGTGACCACGATCTCATGCGTGGAATTCAGAGGCAGAATGTATTTGCGCGTCTGGAAGGTGTCGATATCGATCTCACGGCGTCCGCCCGCTTGGATAATAAAGGTGCTGATATAAATGTTGCGCACGTAGCGAATGTGGTCAATATCCATAATGGCGTTGCGGATCTGGATTTCGTTGGGTAACGTGCCGATTTTCCACCCCTTGCGGTCAAAATTGCCGTGGGAGGCATCGAGAAAATCGGCCAGCTTGGCGTCCACGGCCTTTTTGACGCCGAAGACCTGATTCATATCGGAAACGGCAATTTCTGCCCGAATGCGCATTTCGACGAATTGCGGCTTGATTACAAAGAGGCGGTCGGGAGAGCTCAGACTGGACACGGTTTTGTCGCGAAGCTCCTGTACGACCTGTTGCTTAACGGAAATAAATTGCTGTTCGGAGTGGCTGAAATCCTTGAGCAATACAACAAGGGTTACGGCGCCCTTGAGTCGATTGCCTTGGTCGTCATAGCCTGCAAAGCACTTGACGCTTTGAATATTGCGCGATGCATACCGCGCGATCTCCTCAAAGTCCCGCGCCGTTACCGCCTTGTGCTGTGTGCGTACCATACAGGCTTCTCTGGTCACCGCCTCGTGCAGGGTTTCCACATCACACCCGCCGAGCACCGCTTGGGGATTATGGACGGCGTTGATAAACCCGACCGAACGGTTGAGCTTGTTAATTTTTCCGGCTTGCTGATTGGTGCGTGCACCGCCGCCGCATTTATACTTCACAAGGATGTTTTCGAAACGGGAGGCAGGCGGAATCTTGCCGTGCTTTCCGTTTCCGAAGGTAATCGTGCCCTCGGTGCAATTCACGATATAGCGTCTGGAGGAGGAATCCGCGTCAATAAAATCAGCGGTGCGTTCCCATTTGACCCACAGATTCTTTTCCAGTCCCGCCTCATCGTTGACCACGTGAGCCGTTTTTCCGGCCACCAGTGCCTCGGCCTCCGCTTTGGGAATGCTGCCGAGTTCGTCCACATACACCTCGATTTCGGTAACGCCGCTGTGTCCCAACCGGAGCAGCGTGTTTTCCTGATAAATCTCCACGGTAAACTGCTCGGTGGACACGACGTCGACATTCTGAATTTTGGTGGTGTTCATATAAAAACCGGAAACCGCGGGTGAGACCCCGCCGCCGTCCTTGGCAAAGCGGCCTTCAACATCGGTAATGCGCAGCCAGAACAGACTGCGGCCAAACAGCGTGCATTCGGTAAATCCGGGGTTATCCAGCAAGGACACGATCCCCGTCTTGGAAAAGCCGTCGGTCTCGTCCACCATATTCAGCACACGGAAGGCAGCGCCGTCCCAGTATTCCCACTTGAGCATGCAGAACTTGCCGGGGTTGCTGTCACACATGGTCACCAGAAGCTTGACCGGCGATCCCTCCGGCTTGTGGGTAAGGCCCATATACAGCGCGGGTTTCTCCAGCCCCATCTGTACGAAGGGACGAAACGCCCCCTCTTTGGAAAGCATCTGTTCATAGGAGAGTGGCTCGGCCATCCGATTATTGACACTCAAGAGCGTCTGCGGATGGACGCAGCGCTCGCGATATTCATAGCTGAGCAGCGTGTTGGTCATGACCGGCGACACAAAATGGCCCTTGATCTTAAACTGGTTGTTGATCTTCATAATCTTTGCGCGGATATAATAGGTTTCCGTGGAATTGATCAGGATGCGCTGAATCTCATCCGGGCAAACAAACTTAACCGTTTTGTACTGCCCCACGATGTCCTGATCGATGCTGAAAAGATGACCGTAGCTCTTATCGGGATAGAGCCGTGCCCAGCCGAAGCCGTTGTAATACTCCCATACGACCTCATCAATAGAAATTTTATATTCCCGATCGACCTGAAATTCCGAGCGATCGGTGATCCATTTGTATTCGAATTCCTGTTTGGATTCGTTTGTATCAATCGGCACCAACTCAAAGTCCAGGTTAAAGGACAGAGTGATCTCTGCCCCCCGTTTTCCCAAAACCTCGTCTGAGCCGAAATAGACTTCGTCGTAAAGTCCAAACCGTTCGCCGAAGGGTGCGAACCGGTAACGGTCGAAATCCGCGCTGTTGCTGCAAATCGCGTCGCAGGCAATGTCCTTGCCCTGTGCTCGCAGAGCCATGCGCTCCAAGCGCAGCTCCTGAATACCGGTGATATCCTTGACCGTGCAGCACAGAGTATAGCTTGTTTGCCCCTCTATTTCCGCCACGTCGGCGGGCAGCTGGTCTTTGGTTCGCTTGAGAATCAGTGCCCCGTCCCGCACAGACACACTGCTGAACGGCACAAAGCTCATCGTCGTCCCGCTCTTGGCCGAATAGGAGAACTCGACTTTTTGGGTGTCTGCCAGCATTTCCAGTAAGCGCCGGTCGATGGGAAGCTCCTCCTTAGAAAAGAAGCGCAGCTCCACAGTGGCGGCACTGCGAAGATCCAGAATAAAGTCATGTGAAAAATAGAGTTTATGGCTCTGCTCGTTTTGAGAGGCAAAGGAATACAGCCGCGTATCCTTCTCCGGTTGGATGTCCGACGCGCTGTAAATCGGTGCAATGTAATCCCGACGGTCATCCGCTTCAAAGATCGCGTCAATCGCTGCCGCCACCACCAGCACATCGTCGGTGGTTTCGAAGCGAACCTCGCCCTCTTCATCGTCGGTATCCGCCGAGAGAATTTCACCCGCTGGAACCTCGACGCTGCCCACCTGCTCGTTGACCAGTGAAAAGCTGGCATACCCCTTGGCGGGAATGGCCGGAAGAAGGGACGAGCCCAGACGGCTGAAGAATTCCACCTTGTTTTTGAAGGGAACACCGTTGAATTGATTTACCGAACCGGCAAACATGTCGGCGTATACCAGTGCCAAAGCGGTACCAATATCTGGCTTTTCCTCGTCCATCCTCCATTCGGGAGTATAGGACAGTGCTTTTTCTTTGATCGCGTTCACAATATCCTCGCGCGACCGTTTATCGATAATCGGTGAACTCACCGCGGTCCCTCCCTTCCATCAGGCTGTCAGACCTCATCCACAAAGCCTTCGTTGATATAGTACGGAAACACAAGATTGTACGGATTGTTGGTCGTGCGCACCGTGTAGGAGATATTGATAAGGATGCGCCCCTCCTGCGACTGACCGTCATCCACCTCAACCTCAATATCCTTGATGCGCGGCTCCCAGATGGTCAGCGCGTCAAACACGACCTTGCGCATGAGGCTCAGCGAGGTATAGTCGGTTGTTCCAAAGGAAAAATCGGGGATACCGCACCCGAACTCGGGGTTCATGATGCGTTCGCCCCGCCGTGTATTCAATATAATGTTGATGGCTTCGCGGATATCCTCTTCATAGGAGGAGGTTTTCATTCTTCCGGTGCTTTCATCCACCTGAACCGGAAATTTGAAGCCAGTACCGAGAAAGCCTCTGGATGTATCGCGTTCCGCCATTCCCTTCACCGCCGTTTCAGTTGATTTTAACCATGGCGCCCTTTAATACCGCCTGACCGCTCGAGGAAAGGTTGAGCGCGCTGTTGGCTTTGACGTCCAACGTCGTACTTCCCTCGATCGAGCCCTTCTGCCCTTTAAGCTTAAGCTCCTGCTTGGCTTCCACGGTCACCTTATTTGCCGTGATTTTAATTTCTCCCGAGCTGCCGTCGATCGCGACGACTTCTTTGCCGTCCAC
>JAEZJA010000054.1 GCA_023415895.1 Bacillota bacterium | reverse complement strand
CTCAGACCAATCTGCCGACGGCTGTCCATCCATCCGCCCTCTACCAGGGGGCGGGTACAGGCAAGCTCGCCGCCCAGACAGGTGGCCAGCGTTTGAAGCATGGCCAAATCCTCCCGCGATTTCACGCCCCGCCCCGCAACCACCAGTATGTCAGCGCTTTCGATGGATTTTGCCCTTTCCTTGGGCTTCACCTGCAATACACGGATGTTGGAACTCAGCTTATGACTATCGATGGAGCAATCCGCAATTTGCCCTGCCGCTGTCGGGCAGCGCGGCGGCGCTTTCATCACTTTGTAGCGCACTGTAGCCATTTGGGGTCGGTGATGCGGGGTGACGATTTGCGCCATAATGTTTCCGCCGAAGGCAGGACGAATTTGAATCAGGTCGGTGTTCTCCTGAATATCCAGCATCGTGCAGTCGGCTGTCAATCCCGTGCGCAGTCTCGCCGCCATACGTGGAGCAAGTTGGCGGCCCACCGGGGTCGCTCCCACGAGAAGGACGCTTGGTTTGTGTCGGTTGACAAAATCTTCAAAAGCAGCGGCATATGGTTGAATCTGAAAGCTTTTGAGCTCGGGTGCGTCATACACAAAAACGGTGTCAACACCGTAATGCAGAAGCTCCTCAGCTTTTCCCCGAATATCGCTGCCCAAAAGCAGGCAGCTCACCGGCTGGGAGATTTTCTCTGCCAGTTCACGAGCCTTTCCGATCAGCTCAAAGGTGACCGGATGGATGTCGCCGTCTTCATGGTCGGCATAGACGCAGATGCCCTTCCACTGCGATTTGTCAATTGAGACGGTGTCTTCTATGTATTCCATCTCTCCGTTGCGGCTTTTCTTGACACAAAGCTTGCACATTTTGCACGCCGCACTGATCTGTATGCTGCCGTCCACAAGCTCCAGCGCATGAAAGGGACAGCTTGACAGAAACGCTTCCGGATCGTGGATTCGTTCTTGGTGAATAATCAGTCCCATGGTCAGCATCCTCCTTGTCTAAACGAATGGCATACAAACTTACGCTGCCGAAGGGTTGTCACCAGTTTATCCGCCAGCACAGCGGCATCGCCCCGCCATAGCTCGCGGTTGTCATTCACTTCGGGAGGGAATATACGCTGCACCTGGGTCGGAGAGCCGCTCAGTCCATATCGACCGGGGTCCTTGTCGAGCAAATCATCGAGAGACAGGGCGTTAATCTTCAAGTCTTTGGTCTGCTGCTTTTTGATATACGAGGGGAGGCGAGGCTGGTAGATTCCCTTGTCCACGCACAACAGGCAGGGAAAAGAAATTTCGGCAGTCTCAACGGTATTGGGCATATCCATCTCCACGGTGATGCCCGTGCGCCCGACTTGGATAACGGAGAGGACGTTGGCCGCACTCGGTATGTTCAAATATTCACTGATTTCACATCCGACCTGCGCTGTATCTCCGTCGGTTGTCTGTTTGCCGCACAGGATGATATCAAACCGGCCCGTTTTTTCAATTGCTTGTGAGAGCGTGTAACTGGTCGCGAGAACATCCGCTCCGGCAAACCGCCGATCGGAAACCAGTACCCCGGCGTCTGCACCCATGCTATACGCCTCGCGAATCACCTCTGCCGCCTGGGGCGGCCCCATGGTGATCACCGTTACACGTCCGCCGGCTTGTTCCTTCAACCGAAACGCCGTTTCAAGTGCATAAAGATCATACGGATTCATTTTCGAGTCGACGCCGTCGCGTTTGAGTACGCCGGTTACCGGATCAACCTCCACGCGGTTGGTTTCGGGGACCTGTTTGATGCAGACCAATATTTCCACCGCTGATTCCTCCCGTAAAATACTATGTTTGATAGCCTTGAAATTGGTCATACCAATTTCAAGGCTATCGTAACACAGTTCGGCGGTATTGTCTACAATTGGTATTTTTTTAACAAAGCTTTTAGTACAAATTCTGAAAATAGGCAAAAGAAAGTGCGCCCACCCCGGGCGGTTGACCGGGATGGGCGCACTATTTATCAGGCTTTCATGATTTACAGATTCTCACGAATTATGGCTTCATGCCGCCGGTACGCTTCCCGAACTGCGGCCGTATCTCTTGCCCGGAGGCCATCCACAATCGAACGATGGATACGCAGAAGCCGCTCTTGATTCTCGGCATTTCGAAGGATACGGGTGCGAATCTCTTTAATAAACTCGTCAATCAAACAGGACATGGCGCTCAGGATCTGGATCAGGATGGCGTTTTCCGATGCGCAGGCGATGGTATCGTGCAGAGTTTTGTCCAATTCCGCCTCCGTTTCTTCATCCTTTGCGGTCTCCATTTGACAAACGATGGATTGCATCTCGGCTATCTGTTTGTCTGTTAGCTTCTGTATCGCCAGCTCAGCCGCTTTTAACTCCAAGGCTTGCCGGATATCGTTGAGCTGAATACTGTCCGTCTGTCGGAGAAAAAACATCATGGAAAGCGCTTCGGTCATGCTTTTTTCAAAATTGACCGAAATATAGTTGCCCGCACCATGAACACTTTCCATCACACCGAGTACCTCCATGGTTCGCAGGGCTTCGCGTATCGAGGTGCGGCTGACCTGCAGCTGCTCAGCCAGTTCACGTTCGGGGGGAAGTTTGGTGCCCGGCTTTAACCGCCCTGATAATATTTCCTCTTTGATATAACGAATCACAACAGCATAGGTTCTATTGTCCATCTCCGGAATCCTGTCCTTCCCTTGTAATTACACATACTGGCTTGATCAGTATACTACAATTCGGAAGGCAAGTCGAGAGCCACAAGCGCGTTTGAAACCTTAGTATGCACAGCGGCGGGTATTAATGTTGGTAGCCGTTTGCGGGGGATTTGAACGTATCCTCTTTGTGCGACATATATTGGAAGGAGCAGTTAATGCGCGTCATCGTGTGCGCAACCAATACGCGCTCGGCCGTAAGCAGGTGTTATGTAAGCCAACAGTATTGAGGATGGTATTTCGGGTTTTGAGGATGATACGAGACTATGAAGTATTTGCTTGTTGCAGCTCACCCGGATGATGAGGTTCTTGGTGCGGGTGCCACGATTCATAAGCTGATCACTACCGGGCATGAGGTCGCGGTATGCTTTATGGCCAATCACGCCGCAGCTAGGGCGCATCGTTCGGATAGCCTCGAAGCCGATCAAAAAACGGCGCTCGATCTTCTTGGCGTTTCGGCGATGTATACCGGCGATTTCCCGAATATCCGTATGAACACCGTTCCCCATCTGGAGCTGGTGCAGTTTATTGAAAAGAGCATAGAGAATTTCGGCGCGGATGCGATCATCACCCATCATCCGTCTGACATCAATAACGACCATCGCATGACCAGCGATGCGGCACAGGCGGCATCTCGATTGTTTCAGAGACGGCAGCATATCCCCTGTCTCAAGGTGTTTATGTATATGGAAGTCCTGTCATCGACTGAGTGGTCGTTTGACCCGTCGGCCACCCGTTTTATACCGAACACTTTTGTTGAAATCGGCCGGGAAGGCGTGGAGCTAAAACTCAAAGCACTGGAGGCATATAAAGGAGTGATGCGCCCGTATCCGCATCCTCGTTCCCGCGAGGCGGTGACGGGGCTTGCGGCTTACCGAGGGGCGCAGGCAGGCTGTTCGTATGCCGAGGCTTTTGAATGCGTGTTCAGGAGCGATGCGCAATGAAAATCGCGTTTCTTGCTTTGGGTGTCAAAAGAATTTTTGATTTCTGCCTGACTTTGCTGATCAGTTTGGTCACCCTTCCCGTTGTACTGGTGACCATGATGGTGATCAAGATGGTTTCTCCCAAGGGGAGTGTGCTGTTCAAGCAAGAGCGCATCGGCTACCAGTTACGCCCGTTTACAATCTATAAGCTGCGCACCATGAGCAACGAAAGGAATGCTAAAGGCGAGCTACTGCCGGATGAGGCACGGCTGAAGAAATGGGGAAGGGTCATCCGCAAGCTGAGCATTGACGAGCTTGGGCAGATCGTGAACATTCTGCGCGGTCAGATGGCGTGGATCGGCCCCCGCCCCTTGCTCCCACACGAAATGTCTGTGATGACAGTGGAGGAACAGACCCTGCGTCAGTCGATGCTTCCGGGTATTACGGGTTGGGAAGCGGTGAATGAGCGGCGCAGCAGCACACGCACAGAGATGGTCAAGTACGATTTATTTTATGTAAACAATTGGTCGATCGCTCTCGATTTCAAAATCTTTTTCAAGACCATAGCCATGCTGTTTACAGGTCATCGGGCCGATGACGCGCACCGAGCGCCCAAGGTCAGAGAGGACGAGATCAAGAATAACGATGCGAACGGGCAATGAGGAATTTTTATGATTGTTTCGATTCATCAGCCGGATTATATCCCTTATCTGGGCTATTTTTATAAGATGAGTCTGTCGGACGTGTTTGTGTTTTTGGATGACGCGCAGTTTTCCAATGACAACATGCACCATTGGAATCGCATCAAGACACCCCAGGGAGAGTGCCGACTCAAAATCCCTGTCGAACAGCATTTTGGCGATCCGCTCAACGTCGTGCGGACAAAGGATGAGTTGGGGTGGAAGCACAGGCATCTCCAAACACTCAGGATGAACTACACCAAAGCTCCCTACTACGCACAATACGTCCCGACATTCACCGAAATCCTGCTGTCTAAGTATGATTGCCTGTCTGCATTGAACCGGGAGATGAATACCTGGATTGCGCGGCAGTTTGGCATCTCGGCGCGTCTGGTCAACGCTTCGGATATGGGAATCGAAACAAGAAAAGAAGAGCGGGTGCTGGATATTGTAGATTACCTTGGCGGGGATACATATCTCTCCGGCCGGGGCGCCGAAGCCTACCAGCAGAAGGCGCATTTTGACGATCGGGGCATTGAGCTGGTGTATTCGGAGTATCAGCCAATTGCCTATCCGCAGCTGTGGCCACGTATAGGCTTTCTGCCGAAGTTGTCCGTTGTGGACTATATATTCAACTGCGGATTTGACTGGGACTTCGTTGAAAGAGCCATAGAGGGGTACAGGCATGGAAATCGGTAGCTTTATTGAACTGCAGTTTGCGACCGGTCAGGAGTATTATCCGGGCCATAGGGGTATTGCACGGCTGAATTCGGGGCGGGCGGCAATCTGGCATGCCATGCGGGTGCTGGAGTGCAGCACAATCTGGCTTCCGTATTATCAATGCGACAGCGTCCGCACCTTTCTCAAGAGAAAAGGAGCGACAGTCCGCTTTTATTCGATTGACCGCGGGTTTGACCCGATAAACCTGCATCCGGGTACCAACGAGGCGGTGTTGCTTGTCAATTATTTCGGCATCATGTCGCCGCAGCGCATGGCTTGCTTGGCGGAGCCCTATTCGAGAGTGATTATCGACAACGCGCAGGCCTTTTTCTGTAGACCGATTGGGGGATGCATGACGGTTTACTCCTGCCGAAAGTTCATCGGCGCGCCGGACGGTGCTTACGTCATCGGTGAGGGGGCGGAGCGTTATGCCGACCGCTACCCGCAGGGAGTCTCCTCGGATACATCGCTTTTTCTATTGGAAAGAATCGAATACGGCTGCGCCGGCAAAGCCTATGAACATAAGGTACAAAACGACCAACGCATAAGCGCGGAGGATATTCTGCACATGTCGCGCTTGACGCATTCCATCCTGGACGCAGCCGATTATGAAGGGATCATTGGCAAACGTCGTGAAAACTTCCAAATTGCCGAGGAACTCTTTCACTCAAGGAATTGCCTTGACCCGTGTATGTATATGGATGAGAGCTGCGTGCCCATGGTGTATCCGTTGGCGGTTGAGGACGATACGCTGGTCGACCGTCTGCAGCAGGCCGGACATTATCAGGGGCACTTGTGGAGCTATCTCCTTGAAGAACGGCAGCCGCCTGATTTTGAATATTGGATTTCAAAATACGTCATTCCCATCACGATTGACCAACGCTACGCGCGAGCGGAGCTTGAATATCTGAGGGAAGTGATCAAATGAAAAGTGTGCTGCTGCTCGCACCACTGTCGTCGGTTCACGAACGTTTTAATACAGCCAACATTCTGGCACTCAAAGAGCTGGGGTGTGAAATTCACCTGGCAGCCAATTTTTCCGTGGACGATCACGCCAAGGCCTATCGTGAGCGGATGCAGCAACAAGGCTTTATTACCAATCATATTCCCTTTGTCCGCAGTTCTCTGTTTGGGAATCTCCTGTGTATTCCACAACTTCGCCGACTGCTGCGCGAGGGACAATATGATATCGCGCACTGTCACACCGAGACGGGAGGGCTGTTGACCCGTCTTTGTATGCCGTCACACTCCAAAACAAAATATGTGTACACTCCCCACGGTCTGTCCTTTTATAAAGGAAGCTCGCTCAAAAGCCAGTGCCTTTACCGCCCTCTCGAACGATGGATTTGCTCAAAAATGTCTGCTGTGCTGGCCATGAATCAGGAAGAGTGGGAGGTGCTGCGGGGGTGGAATGCCAATACAGCCCGTTTTATCCACGGCGTTGGGGTATCTCTCGGCGATATTCAAAACGTGCAAATAGACAAAGAGAAAAAGCGAAAGGAGCTTGGAGTGCCTCCCCATGATTGGCTGATCCTGTCCGCAGGGGAATTAAACGCCAATAAGAACCATAAGGTGGTTTTGCAGGCGTTATCAAGAATACCCGACCCAAAGCCGTATTATCTAATCTGCGGCGAGGGAGATCAGCGGGAGGCGCTGACAGTTCAAATACAAACACTTGGATTAGCCGATCACGTGTTGTTGCTCGGCTATCGCTACGATTTACCCGAACTGTTGGCGATTGCGGATGTCTTTGTTTTCCCGTCCTATCACGAAGGGCTGTCGGTCGCTCTGATGCAGGCCATGGCTGCCGGACTCCCTGTCGTGTGTTCCCCTATCCGAGGCAATGTCGACTTGATCGTGCAAGAGCAAGGAGGGGACCTGCAATCCCCTGACGATGCCGATGCTTTGTGTGCCTCAATCGCTACATTGCTCCGGGATGCTCCCCTGCGAAAAGCAATGGGGGCTTTCAATCAGCAAAAGATCAAGGCGTATTCGATTGAACATGTTCAGCGGGAGATCAAATCTATTTATCAAGAGCTTCTGCAGTGAAATACCATCGGTTTGTGAGGGGCAATTTAAGGAATGGTAGTATGATTATCTATGGTCTGTTGGTACTGATGATTCTGCTTGTACCGTTGAAATGGAAACAGCATCAGGCCCTTTACACGGCCATCATCGCCACGGCCTTGCTGTTTGCGGCCGGATTGCGCGCTGCAACCGTCGGCACGGATACGATGAGCTACGTCAATTTGTTCAATGCAACACACATCGATGGCATGCAATCCCTGTTGAGCCTCTTTCGCCACAGAGAGCCGCTCTACTATTGCTACCAGTCAATCCTATCGACTCTGACGGACAACTATACATGGCTGCTGCTGCCGATCGCCGCCTTTTTCTGTATCGTCGTTGCCCGTATGGTTGAGAAATACTCGTCCAACCCCACTGTCAGTCTGATCATGTTTGTGTCCATGGGTTATTATTTTTTCAGCATGGCAGGGCTGCGGCAGACCATCGCCATGGGGTTTCTGCTGCTGTGCATGAACGAATTGCTCAACAAGCGCTATGTACGCAGCGGTTTGCTGTTGCTCATCGCCAGCGGGTTTCATATCACGTCACTGGCATTTACAGTTGTGTATGTGCTGATGCTGTTGCCGCTCAACGGATGGTTTTTGTGCGCGATTGCCGTTGCAACAATCGCTGCCTACGCATTCGGCCAGGCCTTTCTAACAATCGTGCTGGACAGGATTTGGGGAGAAAACCGCACATATGGAGCAGAATACGGTGGCATCAGTACGCTGCTCCTTTTGATGGTGATAGCCGTCTGCATTGTGGTGGTGTATCGGTCGGCTTTTCAAAAAAGAAAACTGTCCCAGGGGTTATCGAGCGGGAGTGCGGCCGATTCTCTTTTTATTAAGATGGTCCTGACCGGCATTCCGCTGCAAACGCTGGCCATTTATCAGGCCAATGCATTTCGGGTAGCGATGATGTTCCACATGGTTTCCATTCTAATCGTGCCCACTACCATTGCGCAGCTCAAAAACCAACGAACGGTTTTCGTGGCGACACTTGTCATCGAAGTGCTGCTGCTCATCCAGTTTTTCGGCTTTACGCTGCATACGGCGGGAATCCTGCCCTATTCGTTTTGCTGGGAATAACAAAAAGGCATGCCATCAAACGGGGTTCGCTTCAACCAAGGGAGGAAAGTGTATGGCCGCGCTCATCAGCGTGATTGTGCCTGTTTACCAGTCGGCGGAGTATCTGCCCCAATGTCTAGACAGCCTGCTGGGTCAGACTTATCCGCATCTCGAGATTCTGTGTGTCGATGACGGCAGTACGGATGGCAGTGTGGACATTCTTCGTACCTATGCACAGCAGGACGATCGCGTACATATTTTCACACAGCCCCATACCGGGGGTTCGGCGGCCAGAAATGCGGCGCTGTGCCACAAAACGGGGCAATACGTGTTGTTTGTAGACAGCGACGATTGGGTCGAGCCGACGTTGTGCGGAGACTTAATGACCCAAGCGGTGGAACAGGATGCCGGTGTTGTCATGTGCGCGTATATCCGGGAGTGGGGCAAGCGCACGGCAATCGGTCACCCGCTCGAGTGCGAATATTGCGTGTGGCGGGGAGAGGATATCGCGCGGTATGTCCACCGCCGTCTGTTCGGTCTGATAGGGGAGGAGCTGCGTTATCCTCAGGCAATTGACAGCCTGGTATCGCCCTGTATGCAGCTCTTTCGCGCCGATGTGGTGGAACATGCCGCGTTTGTCGATCTCGGCCTGATTGGGACGGGGGAGGATGCTCTTTATCAAATAGAGGTCTATGCCAACTGTCAGCGGGAGGGTGGGGCGTTTGTGTATATCGACAAACCGCTGTATCACTACCGCAAAACCAACCCTGGGTCTTTGACCACGGGCTACAAGCCTGAGCTCTGCGACAAGTGGCAGGTGCTGTTTTCGGCTATGCGCCGATACATTGAGGAGAACCATTGTCCTGACGAGTACCGGCAGGCGCTCAACAACCGCATCGTGCTGAGCATGCTGGGACTGGGTCTCAACG
>JAEZJA010000248.1 GCA_023415895.1 Bacillota bacterium | reverse complement strand
GGCATTATTCAGCGAATAAAATAGCTGTGTGCCAAAATACTGCGACTGCGTGAAATGGTTCTGATGGATGCTGATCGTCATGCGGCTGCTGTTAAACAGCGCCAGCCGCTGCTTGAGGTCGCTGATCTTGCGCTCACGGATGGTTCCCTTGCTGATGTCGTAAACAGAATAGTCTCCGTCTCGTGTCAGCTGCACGTTGTAGCCGAAGAGGCGCAGCATATCCGCCAGCGGCATAGAAATGGCCAGATTGATGTCCTTTTCCACCGTCCCGTCGGACGCGATGCAGCCACCGTCTTCTCCCCCATGCCCCGCATCAATCAGGATGTACCCCTGTTCGACATCGTGTTGGGCGGCGCCGACCGAACGATCCATCCTCTTGTTGATGAACACCGCTGCAAAGACCGACAATAGAATACACGCCACCACCAGGCATATAAGCAAAGCCGGATGCCAGATGCGTTTGACACTATACCGTTTCATTGCCATCACCCCGTACAGCGTATGAACGGGGAGGCACAATCATACCAACGGATTAATAGCGGCGTTTCTTCTTTTTCTTGGCCGGATCCACATAGATGATCTTTTCGGAGATGGAGATATGCTTGTAGCCCAGCGTGTAGGCCAGATGACACACGGCCGGCAGCACCGCCAGAGTCAGCAGAATAACCCCAATCCCCAACCAAGGCACATCGACCGTCGCACTGGCCGCTGTGCCTGTAAAGGCCGACATGAGCGGCAGAAACGCGATGTTGAGGAAACGATAGAGGAAGAAATAATTGGGGAAAACGACCCCCAGCTTGCTCAACAGCAGCACCACATAGAATGCAAAGGAAGGGATGGCGGCCATCAGACCGACCTTCAGTCCACGCAGCGTATCCTCGGGCATATGTTTGAAATGAACCATATTGCTGTCCTTATCCCCCTGCATCCATAGCAGCGAATAAGGAATGCTGACATACAGAAGGAGCATCATCACTTGGGAAAGGATATTCATGGCAACCGTCGCGCTATGGGGAACCTCCGACCGGATGGGCTGGGAATACTGATTGGAAGGCAGTGTTGACGCGGTCGTTTCTCCCGCCGCATCGGACGCGTCCGAAACGTCAGAAGACTCCGCTCCCTGTACCTCGGTGGAGGCTGCCTGTGCCGAGGTCGCCACTGTCTGCACGGTCGTCTGGGTGGTCGACGCAAAGGTTTCCTCGTAAATCAGAACTGCCTTACCATCACTGCCCGTCTCATAGATCTGCGTACCAATCGTTTTGGTCGTCAACCCTGTGACCACCATCACGATGGACATATAGACAATAAAGCAGAGCAAAGCTGACAGCAGTGTACGCAAAAACACACTGACTGCCAGCTTGAGATTGGCTTTTTTCATATCCGCCAGAGTGAGATTGTTCGAGTTCTTTTCAGGTGTAGTAGACATCGTTTCGCCGTCCTCACTTTTCACATCGTTAATCATTTTGTGCCAAAAACACAGAGAATACCTTCAGTATAGCATCATTTGCACCCAACGGCAATACGCGAAACCATGAACAGTTTGTGACATTTGTGTCAGGAGACGCGCAGATCCGCCAAAGTACCGAAGGAATACCCCTGGGCCTCCCATTTGGTCAGAAGCTCATCCAAAATCTCGGCGTTGGTTTTTGACGTACTGTGCAGCAGGACAACGGCACCCGGATGGATGCGGGTGAGCAGCTTGGAAAAGGCCTCCTCCCTTGTCGGCTGTTTATCCTGATACCAGTCAACATAGGCCAGACTCCAAAAAATGGTTTGATACCCCAGCGCCTGTGCATTCTTCAAATTGGCTTCACTGTATTTGCCCTGTGGAGGCCGGTAATACTTCTGCATATCCTGGCCGGTGACCTGTTTGTACATCTCCTCCACCGAGCACATTTCCGATTTAAACGCTTCCATATCCGATATTTTGGACATATCGTAGTGGTGATAGGTGTGGTTGCCGACAATGTGCCCTTCGTCGCACATGCGCTTGACCAGATCGGGACTCGTTTCCAAGTAATGACCTACAACAAAAAAGGTTGCCTTGACATTGTGCTTTTTCAGCGTATCGAGAATGGAAGGCGTATAGCCGTTTTCGTATCCTGCGTCAAAGGTGAGATAGATCACCTTGTTGGCCGTATTGCCCAAAAAATAGGCATCATACTGTTTTAAAAATTCCGGTGTGGCATTACCGATGGGTGCCTTCCCCTCCTCACGGAAGCTCAGACCCCAGTTGGTGTTGGCCGACGCGGCGGTTGCCTCAACCTTGTTTTCCACAATATTGACACAGACGGCCGATACCAGCAGCAGCGCCACGCAGCCGACCAGTGCCAGGATTCCCTTTTTCCCGTTGACAACCGAAAACATTGCATCACCATCTGTTCCGTTAAATTTGTAGCAGCTCCTACCTTGTTCGCTATATTTATATGGGATAAAAGCGCATGGCATGCACTACAGCCCGTCCCTAAACGAACCCCTTGACAACTAGGGGCTGCCATGCTAGAGTGGGTTAGAATTTGCAACAGTTCCTCACTCTGATCATTCCCACTGAACACGCTCTCAGAAAAAACTTTGACTCCAACGGAATCCGCCGTAAATGATGCTGGCATATTGGTCGATATCGACACCACGGATATAAAGGGGCTTTTGCACAACGAAACGTTGAGCAGAGGCCTCTTCTTTCATTGGCCACAGAAAAAGAGGCCCCTGTGAAACAGGAGCCCCCTCATTTTGTTGCTAACGGCCATATTTGGAGTCGTATATTCAAGAGAATTTTATCAAATTATAGGAATATTTGTCGAATTGGATACAAAAAGCAATTTTTTTGCCTGTTTTTCCTCATAAACGCCGTATTGTTCATGTCCTCCAAACCAAAAGGTTGTCTCAATATGCGTACAAGCTCCTACACGGCTGAAAGCAGACCGCTCATCGTCATTTCCATGATTTTTAAAGCCATCGCTTCTTTTTTATACGCACACCTGAGCAAAGAGACTATCCTTGATCGAACCAAAGCGTTATTGGTATCCTCTAGTTTCTTAATTTTGAACGACTCGACCCAGGCCTGATGAATATTAAAATACAATCTGGCGAGTTCGGTTAAGCCTTCTTTGTCAAAATACTTCCATGCGTAATATTTTAATGCGCCATAAGTACCTATCAAATACTCCAGATTCCAGGATAAATCCGGATTGTACCCTGGCTCAAGCTGCTGAATCAACGCAGAATAGGCGTTGAGCCCCGAAGGATTATCACAGTACTCCTCGCCTTTCAGATGAGCGATGGCCGAATTCAAGGTAACCCTCAGCATGTCTGCATAGGATATATTGGTATGGCCTGTTATCGTCAAGACCGACAGAATCGGGATTGCTCCTTTGCCCAATTGATCATAAGGAAGCGTCCCCTTACCATGGAAAGCAGCCAAGGTGTCAAAATTTCTCATAACCTCGTCATATCCCGTAATCAGACCCCACTCGGGAATGGTAATACACCACACGATGGCGGGCAATCCCTTGTCGATTGATGTCGTGATCTGCTCGATGGCTTGGTTGAGTGTCTCCACATTCTCTTGCGCCCAACCACCTTCGGTATATGCACAGGTAAAGCCCGCCTGCTCCACCCAACGTTTTAGGCTGTTCCAATCCCAATTGCTTGTAGAAGAGGGACAAAGCTCCGCATCTACCCACATGCGAAAGGCAAAACCGGATATCGCAAGAATGTCCTCGGCGTAGACTGACCAAGGGCTGTATTTAACCGTTGCATATAAACATTTAGCGAAAGAATGCAGATACCCAGTGGAATCCTGAATGCCGTCCCATGTGACAGTCAGCTTCTTCATCATGTTCCTTCTCTTTTCCATGCGACTTTTATGATCTTGAACACGCTATAAGTATACTTTACCACAACAATGAATTCTTTCCAACTACATTTATATAACATTTTTCATACATCAGCGTTTTTTGTTATTTTTGCATAGATTTAGCACACCTATTCAAATAGCCGATACAAGGATATTGCTGTGGATACGATGCGAAATCCCATCAAATATGGTATACTGTTGAAAGAATGCTTTTGTATTGCTTCAAACAAATGGAACAAAACCAAGGACAGGTTGCAAGGGGGCTGGTTCGCTTGACTGAAAAACAGGACATGCCGGTTCAATATTTGAAAGGCGTCGGTGAGCGGCGTGCCTTAGCTTTTGCGCGCCTGGGCGTAGCAACGCTGGGCGATCTGCTGCGCTATTATCCTCGAAACTATGAGGATTGGTCGCGCATTGTCCCCATCGATGAAGCCCCCTTCGGCGAAGCCTGCTGCGTCAAGGCTACCCCGCTGCATGCGCCGACCGAGCACCGCATCCGCAAGGGAATGACCCTCTACAAATTTGTGGCCAGCGACGGTCAAACGATGCTCAAGGTCACGCTCTTCAACAACAAATACGCCGCCGAAAAAATACAGCCGGGAAAAGAGTACCTCTTTTTTGGTCAGGTGGGCGGCGACTTCACTCATCGCGAAATGGCCTCTCCCCTGATTGAGCTGGCCGAGGGAGGGCAGCGTATCCGCCCCATCTATCGCCAGACAGCGACACTGTCCACCCACGTGATCGAAGGGTGTGTGTCCAAAGCGCTGGAGCTGACCGCCAAGGAAGCGCCAGCCGATCCTCTGCCCGCCGCGCTGCGGCAGCAGCACGACCTCTGCTCACAGCGTACGGCGCTGCAAAATATCCATTTTCCAGCCGACCACGACGCACTCAGCCTTGCACGCAGGCGGCTGGTATTTGAAGAACTGCTGATTCTACAGTTGGGGCTGCTGCGTCTGAAAAGCCGCTCCCGCAGTGAAAACGCGGCACAATTGCAGACCGATTATACACCCCGTTATTTGTCGCTGCTGCCCTTCACGCTGACGGGGGCGCAGCAGCGGGCGCTGTCCGAATGCATCACCGACATGCAGGGTGATTATCCCATGAACCGCCTGCTGCAGGGCGACGTGGGAAGCGGAAAAACCGCTGTCGCCGCAGGTATTGCCTACACGGTGATCAAAAACGGGTATCAGGCGGCGCTGATGGCGCCAACCGAAATTCTTGCGGAGCAGCACGCCCGCTCGCTGTCCTCCCTGCTGGGGGGCAGCGGCGTGCGGGTGGGGCTGTTGGTCGGCAGTCAGACGGCGGCGCAAAAGCGCGAGGTTCTCGGCGAACTTGCGTCTGGGAACTTAGACTTGCTGGTCGGCACCCATGCGCTGATTTCCGACGGCGTGGAATTTGCCCGGCTGGGTTTGGTCATCACAGACGAACAGCATCGCTTCGGCGTGTCACAGAGAGCCAAGCTGGCCGCCAAGGGCAACAGCCCCCACCTGCTTGTCATGTCGGCCACACCCATCCCCCGCACGCTCGCCCTCATCGTCTACGGCGATCTGGACGTGTCGGTGCTCGACGAGCTGCCTCCCGGGCGCACCCCTATCCAGACCTTTGCCATCAGCAGCGACAAGCGCGAGCGGGCGTATGGCTATATCAAAAAGCATATTGACGAAGGCCGTCAGGCTTATATCGTGTGTCCCCTCGTAGAGGACGGTGAGGAGGAATCCGATCTGGCTTCGGCCACCGCCTATGCCCAAAAGCTATCTGAAGGCCCCTTCCGCGGCTATTCACTCGGCCTTTTGCACGGACGCATGAAGGGAGCCGAAAAAGACGAGGTCATGCGCGCCTTTTCGGCCAACGAGCTGTCCATTCTGGTGTCCACCACCGTCATCGAGGTGGGCGTCGACGTGCCTAACGCCGTGCTGATGGTGATTGAAAACGCCGAACGCTTCGGCCTTGCGCAGCTGCACCAGCTGCGCGGACGAGTGGGGCGCGGCCAGTATGCCTCCACCTGCATTCTGATTTCGGACGCCCATAATGAAGAGGCAGTGCGCCGCTTAAAGGTCATGTGTTCCACCAACGACGGGTTTCAGATTGCGGACGAGGATCTCAAGCTGCGCGGCCCGGGTGACTTTTTTGGCAGCCGCCAGCACGGGCTGCCTGAACTGCGCATTGCCGATTTAATGGGCGACATGCCTTTGTTCCGTGAGGCACAAGATGCGGCGCGTGCCCTGTTGGCGGACGATCCCTCCCTCTCCCAGCCCGAGCATCAGGGGCTTGCCGCGGAGGTGCGTCGCCTGTTCAGCCAAGTGGGTGAACAAGGGCTCAACTAACCCGTCTGTGCTTTCTCCTCTTTGCGTCATATTGTCCACCCCTTCGGAATACAATGTTTTGTACAAGACATGTTTTCCGGAGGGGTGATGTGCATGATACCGTATGCTCCGTACTCCGAGGGGTTGTCCGTCCTGCAGGTTGAGCAATCCCGCCGGCAGAACGGATCCAATCGACTCACACAAAAAAAACGCCGGGGCTTTTTCCATCAGTTTCTGGACAGCTTCGGCGATCCCATTATTAAGGTATTACTGGCCGCGCTGGCCATCAACATCATCTTTCTCTTTCGAAACTTTGACTGGTATGAATCGGTGGGAATCGCGATTGCCATCTTTTTGGCCACCTTTGTATCCACCCTGTCGGAATATGGCAGCGAATCAGCGTTTGAACGGCTGCAGGAGGATGCGCAGCGCATCCAGTGTCGCGTGCGCCGCGCCGGCATCGTCACCGAAATTCCCCTTACCGACATTGTGGCGGGCGATATCGTCCTGCTGCAGGCAGGCGAGCGTATTCCCGCCGACGGCATTCTCGTGGAAGGCAGCCTCAAGGTCGATCAGTCGGCGCTCAACGGAGAGAGCAACGAAGCGCTCAAAGTTCCCGACCCTCTCGACAACAGCCAGGATTTTGTCTCGCCCAGCCACCTTTTCCGGGGCAGCGTCGTCTGTTCGGGTGAAGGCGTCATGTGCATTCAGCATGTCGGAGACGCCACCTTTTACGGCAGACTGGCGGGCGAGGTGCAGGAGGAAACACGGGAAAGCCCCCTCAAGGTGCGCTTGGGTTCCCTTGCCAAAACACTCAGCCGTATCGGTTATGTTGCGGCCGCCGTGGTTGCGTTTGCCGACCTGTTTCAGTCATTGCTCATGCGCAACAACTTCAACGTTGCTTTGATCGGCCAGCAGCTTGCCACACAGCCTGCGGCTTTTTTTGAGCACATCCTGCACGCGCTCACATTGGCCATCACGGTCGTGGTGGTCGCTGTACCCGAAGGGCTGCCCATGATGATCACCGTCGTCCTCTCCTCCAATATGCGGCGCATGCTGAAGGATCATGTGCTGGTGCGAAAGTTGGTTGGCATCGAAACCTCGGGCAGTCTCAACATTCTCTTTACGGATAAGACGGGGACGCTGACGCGCGGCAAGCTGGAGGTTATCCGGTTTCTCACGGGCGACGGCGCCGAATTCAAAAGTGCGGCCGAGCTCAAGCGCAGAAAAGAGCTGTGGGAGCTGACCGAGCTGTCGGGCGTGTACAACTCGGCCAGCCTCATCTCGGGCAGACGAGCGCTGGGCGGCAATGCGACCGACCGTGCGTTGCTTGAATTTGTGCTGCCCACCAACCTGACGCTGCGCAGCAAGATCAGTCGTACTGAGGTCGTGGCCTTTGACAGCGCCCGCAAGTTTTCCTCTGTCCGGCTGCAGGGCGACCGCAGTCTGATTTTGGTCAAGGGAGCACCCGAGCGTCTGCTCCCCTATTGCACCCGCTATTACAACGAGCGGGGGGTGGTATGCACCCTGCCCAGCCGCCTGTTCCTCGAAAACAAGATGCGAGAAATGACCAGCCACGCCGTACGCGTGCTGGCACTGGCGGTTTCCGAAACTCCCGTAAGCGAAAGCGGCGGCTTTTCCCGCCTGATACTGATCGGGCTGGTGGGCATCCGCGATGAAATACGTCCCGAAGCGCGTGCGGCCGTACGTCAGGTGACAGAGGCCGGCGTACAGGTCGTTCTGATTACGGGCGACAACCGCGAAACAGCGGCCTCCATCGCAAGGGAAGCCGGGCTGATCTCCGGGCGGCATCCGGATGAGATTCTGACGAGCGCTGAGCTGGGCGAGCTCAGTGACAGTGAGATCAAGCAGCGGCTGCATTCCATTCGCGTCGTCGCGCGCGCCCTGCCCACCGACAAGAGCCGTCTGGTGCGCCTGTCGCAGGAAATGGGGCTGGTCGCCGGTATGACGGGCGACGGCATCAACGACGCGCCCGCCCTTAAAAAGGCGGATGTCGGCTTTGCGATGGGTTCGGGTACGGAGGTGGCCAAGGAAGCGGGCGATATCGTCATTCTGGACGACAACATCGCCTCGATTGCCCGCGCCATTCTGTACGGACGCACGATTTTCAAGAGTATCCGCAAATTTATCATCTTCCAGCTGACAATGAATATGTGCGCCGTGGGCGTTTCGATCATCGGTCCCTTTGTGGGTATCGATACCCCCGTCACGGTCATTCAGATGTTGTGGATCAACATCATTATGGATACGCTGGCAGGTCTGGCCTTTGCAGGGGAGCCACCGCTCGAGGAATACATGCACGACCCCCCCAAGCGGCGGGAGGAGCATGTGCTCAACCGGTATATGCTGCATCAGATTCTGTTTATGGGCACCTTCACGATCGCGCTGTGCATGGCGTTTCTCAAAGCTCCGTCCGTCAAGCTGCTCTTCCGCTATGCGAATGATCCGCTCTATTTTATGACAGCCTTTTCCGCGCTCTTCATCTTTGCAGGGGTGTTCAACAGCTTCAATGCGCGCACCCACCGGGTCAATCTGTGCAGTCATTTGGGG
>JAEZJA010000154.1 GCA_023415895.1 Bacillota bacterium | reverse complement strand
TGCGCGTGTTTGAGCTGCTGGACAACAGCTTCAAAGCCACGGTCTATCTGCGCGACGGGGCACGGGTCAAGCCCGGTGATAGAATTGCCGAGGTGGAGGGCTCCACCCGCTTTTTGCTCAAGGGCGAGCGCACAGCACTTAATCTTTTGCAGCATATGTCGGGAGTGGCCACCGCGACCGACCGCTGCGTGGGGCTTGTCGAAGGCACTCGGGCCATGATTACCGACACGCGCAAGACACTGCCCGGACTGCGTGCATTGCAGAAATACGCGGTCACGGTGGGCGGCGGTTACAATCATCGGTATAACCTGTCCGACGGCGCCATGCTCAAGGACAACCATATCGACGCGGCGGGCGGCATCACCAGCGCCGTCAGCGCCATTCGCGGCCAGCTGGGACATATGGTGAAGCTCGAGGTGGAGACACGCACGCTCGAGGAAGTGCGTGAAGCGCTTGAGGCCGGTGCGGATGTGATCATGCTCGACAATATGAGCTGCGCGGATATGCGCGAGGCGGTCAGGCTGGTTGGCGGACAGGCTCTTCTGGAAGCAAGCGGCGGTATTACGGATGAAACACTGCATGCGGTTGCCGAGACGGGTGTGGACATCATTTCGATCGGCGCTCTGACACATTCGGTCAAGGCAATGGATATCTCGATGAAGATTCGGTAAGAAACCGGATCTTCAGAATATAAAACTAGACAACAGGGCAGCAGATGGTTTGGGATGCTGCTCTGTTTTATTGTTTGTGGAAAATAATCCTTGTTAATTTTTTTATATGAGTTTAGAATAGGAAAATGAGAAAGATTCACCGGTTAGGAGGATTTTAGCATGGTAATTCAGGTAACGGATCTTGTCAAGCATTACGGCGAGCTGCTGGCGCTCGATCATTTAAGTCTTAAAATTGAAGAGGGCGAGGTCTTTGGACTGCTCGGTCCTAACGGTTCAGGTAAGACAACAGCCATGAACTGCATTTTATCCCTGCTCAAGTACGATCAGGGGGCGATTGAGATTTTCGACAAACCCATGTCGCCCGAAGCCTACGATATCAAGCGCCAGATTGGCGTGGTGATGCAGAATGTGGCTGTTTTCAACGAACTGACAGTGGAAGAGAATGTTCGTTATTTCTGCGGCTTGTATATTAAGGATAAAACACAATGCCGCAAGCTCACAGACGAAGCACTCGAATTCGTGGGGCTGACCGATTTTCGCAAATTCTATCCGAAAAAGCTGTCGGGTGGCCTGCTGCGCCGCCTGAACATCGCCTGTGGCATTGCGCACAAGCCGCGGTTGATTTTTCTGGATGAGCCCACGGTAGCCGTCGATCCCCAGAGCCGCAACAACATTCTCGAGGGCATCCAGCGGTTGAATCAACAAGGCGCGACTATTATTTACACCTCTCACTACATGGAAGAAGTGGAGCAGATCTGCACCCGCATTGCCATCATGGATAAGGGCAAGGTCATTGCGCTGGGCACCAAGGAAGAGCTTAAGGCTATGGTCAAGAGCGGCGAGACGCTATCGGTGGAGCTGACCTCCTGTACCGAGGAGGATCTTGAGGCCGTCCGGCAGCTGCCTCACGTCCGCGATGTGGCGTACGATGAGGGACGCTTGAACGTACATTGCGCAGGCGGTCAGCACAATCTGATCCGACTGCTTGATCTGCTGCGTTCGCGTGAGCTGCACATGCGGCGCGTCTATTCCGAGCCGCCCACGCTCAACGACGTGTTTCTCGAGATTACGGGCAAGCAGCTGCGTGATCAGTGAGAAAGCCCAGAATTTACGGGTGCTGACCCGAGATGGGGGAGGAAATCATGTTCTTTCATATCTTTACATATCGGTTGAAATGTCTGCTCCGGGATAAGGACATGCTCTTTTGGACGCTGCTTTTTCCGATCGTGCTGGGAACGCTCTTTTACTTTGCGTTCGGCAGCCTGACGTCCAAGACTGAGGCGTTTGAGCCATGCCCGATTGCCGTTGTGGACAACGACGCCTATCGTGCCAACAAGACCTTTGTTCAGACTCTCGAAGCGGTATCCACAGGAGATGATCCTTTGCTGGAGCTGACGACGGCTACGCAGGAGAAGGCGGAAGAGCGGCTCAAAGCGGGGACGATTGACGGCTATATTACCGTTGGGGAGACGATCGGGTTGACCGTTAAATCCTCGGGGCTCAACCAGAGCATCGTCAAGGCGTTTTTGGATCAATATCTGCAAAACGAAAAGACCTTTGCTTCCATTTTGCAGAACAATCCCGCAGCCGCGCAGCAGGGACTGTTCGATGAGCTGGGCAATTCCCAGAGTTATATTACCGAAATTACGCTCAGCGGCGCGGTGCCCGATACCATGCTCAACTACTTTTACGCGTTGTTGGCGATGTCCTGCCTGTACGGCAACTATTGGGGATTGCGCAATACCACAGAGGTACAAGCCGACCTGTCCTCCATGGGAGCCAGACGCAGTCTGGCACCTTCGCATAAACTGCTGGCGGTTGTGGGAGACGGTCTGGCAGCACTGGTGATACATTTTTGCGAAATGCTTATTGTGCTGGCCTATCTTATCTTTGTTCTGAAAATCAATTTCGGCAATCAATTCGGTTATGTTATGCTCACGGCGCTGGTGGGAAGCATCACCGGTGTGGCTTTTGGCACATTTGTGGGCTCGGTATTCAAATGCCGCGAAGGACTCAAGACGGCGATCATGACGGGCATTACCATGTTCTGCAGCTTTTTATCCGGCCTGATGTACGGCAGTATGAAGGATGTCATTGCTCACAATGCACCGGTGCTCAACTACATCAACCCCGCGGCACTGATTACCGACGCGTTTTATTGCTTGTATATCTACAACTCCCATACACGGTTTTTCTTGAACATTGCTATTCTGTGCGGCATCTCGCTGTTGTTTGTGCTGGGCAGCTACCTGACGGTGAGGAGGCAGAAATATGATAGTATTTAAAACCTATTTTCGTATCATACGCAAGAATATGTCCTCGCTGTGCATTTATCTTATCATCTTTTTATTCATGGCCGTGATGGTTTCCGACATGACCTCCTCCACCATGAACAACACGTTTCAACAGTCAAACAGAGCGGTGACGGTGATTGACCGGGACGGCGGAACAACGCTGACCAAGGGGCTTAAAACCTATCTTGCAAAGTACAATACGCTCGTCGAGCTGCCCGACGACACCGAGCGACTGCAGGATGAATTGTTCTATCGCAATGTGGAATACATCGCGATCATTCCACAGGGCTTTACCAAAGCCTTCCAAGCGGGGGAGACGCCCAAACTGGAAACGGTGACCATTCCCGATTCCACCAGCTCCATCTATATTGATCTGATGGTCAACAACTATCTCCATACCATGCACCTGTACGCTTCCTACAGCGCTCTGACCGAACAGCAGCAGCTGGACGAGGCTTTGAAAGCGCTGTCATCCCAAACCGACGTAACCATGAAGGAATACGGGCGCAAGACCAATGCCGACCAACCGTTTTTGTATTATTACACCTATCTTGCCTATGTGCTGATCGCATTAATGATGCTTGGCATCAGCACCATCATGATGGTGTTCAATCAACCGGATCTCAATCGGCGCAATCTTTGTGCTCCTGTCAAGCCACGCAGCATGAACGCGCAGTTGGTTCTCGGGAATGTAGTCTTCGCCATGGTGTGCCTTATCGCGTTGATTGCGGGAAGTCTGGTGTTGTTCCGTGATCGCCTGCTGAATTCGGGTCTGTTTCCCTATCTCTGCCTGAATACGCTGTGCTTCACGATGGTTTGTGTGGCGATCGGGTTCCTGGTGGGGTCTCTCATCCACAGCTACAACGTGCAGACGGCGATGGCCAATGTGCTGTCGCTGGGTATGAGCTTCCTGTGCGGCGTTTTCGTGCCGCAGTCGGTGCTAAGCGAATCCGTGCTGAGCGTGGGACGCTGTCTGCCGGCCTATTGGTATGTCAAGGCGACGAATACGCTGTGCGAGATGTCCGTCATCGATGCCGCCCACCTGACACCCGTTTATCAGGCGATGCTCATCCAGTGCGGTTTTGCCGTGGCGATATTCGCCGCCGGGGTCATCACCATGCGTCTCAAACGGCCGCGTTAAGTACAACGCTGTTTGCCTGACTTGAATTTTAAGAAGAATGAAGCAATGCCCGGAAGGCCTAAAACAAAGGCTTTCCGGGCATTGTGATCGGTAGGCGTTCTCACGTGGAAACGGATTCGTCTGCTTCTTTTGGGTTCGGGACAATTTCATGAAAAGTCTGATATCGCTGGGGAGTGACCGGATCGAACTGTTTGAGCAGCGTTCTGACCGCATAGGTTATGCAGACAATATAGTCGCTGGGAATATCGTCAACAATCAAATCCATGACCACAATGCCGTTGCCGGGACAAATGCAGGGATTACCGGAAGGAATGCTTAGCAACGTGCGGGTGTCACCCTTGCGGCAGATGACTTTTTTGTAAGAAACTAAATTAATAAAATTTTCGGCGATGAAATACTGCAGTGAATCCTTGCTTTCGCCATCGAGGACCTCTGGCGGATAAAAGGTGATGTTATGCGTCGTCGGGTTGACAACAACAACATGGAGGATGTGCTTGCCTTTTCCGCTGATCGTATGAGGTTCGGCGTTGTCATCGATCAGTAAGATTTCATCAACGGTAAAGGTAGGATCGGATACGGAAATGTCAAGTCTTCGGCGGTTTATGTATGCATTGTACAGAGAAATAATCAGTGCAGCCGATGCCAACAGAAAGGTCAGCGCGATCAACTCAGGCATAGGGTACCTCCATAAAATAGTTTATTTGAATACACCGTAAGGCAAGTATAGCACAAATAAACATATATTTCCATGCGAAATAACCACCCTGTCCACATAGAGAAAAGCGAAGGCACCGCCTCTGTTCAGCGTGGTGCCTTCGCTTTTAGGATTGCCGATGTTTTGAAAGTGATCCAGACTGACTGAAAACACCGACGCGGTACCGGCTACATCAAAAATCTGCCCTGGTCGGGTGATACCCGCTCCCAGAGAGGACGCTGCCGAATCGCCGCAGCCCATGGCGACCGGCGTTCCCTCGGGAAGACCGCAGGCCGCTGCTGCCTCAGCACACAGGCCACCCAGCTTTTCCGCCGGATGCACAATAGGGGGAAGTTTCTGCCCATCCAACCCGAAGGCGGTGGTAAGTCCCGCATCCCAGCGGCGTTCGTTGTTATTGGCAAATCCGGAAAAATACAGGTGTGTATCGTCATAATTCGCATGATCGGCAGAGAGTCCGCACAGTCGCAGGGACAGATAGGCGCTCAAGGGAAGGAAAGCCGCTATGCGATCATAAACCTCGGGGTGTTCCTGTTTCCACCACAGCATTTTGGGACCGTGCGCCACAGTGATCTGGCCGCCGGCGCGCTCCACCACCAATTGCGGCTGGGTGCGCTTCATCCAGTCGATCTGGGGAGCGCAGCGGGTATCCAGCCAGAAGTCATAGGGTGTCACCGCCCGCCCGTCTTTTCCAATGCCCAGCACGCCGGCCATCTGCGCATCCACGCCGATACCGGCCACACAAACGGGGTGAGGCAGCTTGTCAAGCGCCTCTCGTATGGAGGTGGTGACGGAGGAGAAGAGCTGTTCGGGATCCTGCTCGGTTGCCTCGGGTGAGGGATGCAGCAGTGTGGTAGGACAGAAGGCTTGTGCCAGAAGAGCGCCCGTAACGTCGAATACGGCGGCCTTGGTTCCCTGGGTGCCTGCGTCTACACCAATGAGTGCCGTTGTCCTCATAGCCGTCTCCTTACTCCATCACGATCACATGTTTTAGTCCCTGTGTTCCGCCTCGTCCCGGAGAACCTCTTCATAGTCGGTGTACTAGTGATCAATTTCCAGCTCACGTGCAGCGGCAATGGCCACTTCCTCGACGGGATCGACGACCGCGACGATGCGTGCTCCGGGCACCGATGCACGGTGATTTCGGGCATGAATTATACCGGCGCGTCCCGTCCCAATCAACGCCATGTGTAAAACTCCGTCTTTCATCCAGTCGAACCTCTTTTCTTTCCTAAGCCTTAAGCTTCTGTTTAGTTTTATTTATTATTAAATACTTTCATTTGATATTAAAATGACAGACAGTACACTTGTCAATACAGCTGTTGGAAAAATGGAGCGACGTGGTTTTAACTGAAAAAACCACCCAATATTCTGTCCGCCCAATGTGGGTCAGACATGCACAATTGGGTGGCTTTGCGCATAGTATACGGTATCTGCGCTGCTGCCGCTTACCCGTTGTTTGGACAGCGGCGCTTGTCTGCCTGAAAGGAGAGCCTCTTCATGCTTCTTGAGCTTCTTCAGTCATTGGCCCAGATCTTCTACATGGCGCTGCATGTCGTCAATTCGGGCTCGTTTCCCCGCCCGCTTCCGGCGGAAGAGGA
>JAEZJA010000125.1 GCA_023415895.1 Bacillota bacterium | reverse complement strand
ATTATATCCATGTGGTGGATCTGGCTCTGGGTCATGTCAAGGCCGTGCAATATGCTCTTGCCCACCAAGGGGCCGAGGTGTTTAACCTAGGCACAGGTACCGGCTACAGCGTGCTGGATCTGGTTAATGCCTTTGAAAAAGCCAATGACGTCAAAGTTCCCTACGTGATAGCACCCCGCCGCCCCGGCGATGTGGCCGTCTGCTATTCCGCCCCCTCCAAAGCTGAAAAGCTGCTTGGCTGGAAGGCCGAGCGCGGCATAGAGGATATGTGCCGCGACTCCTGGCGCTGGCAGTCCACCAATCCCCGCGGCTACGACAAATAACGCCTTTAGGAAAGTCATCCCGTCCCTGTCTCGCCACGAATGGCGAGACAGGGATTTTTGTATCAGGGCGCGCTGTTGCACCAACAACGGGTTGGAATTCTCTCGCCACTAACTTTCTCTTGCATTCTATTGGCTGGGACGGTATCATAAGGATGAATTTAACATTTTTTCAATACAAAACGGTTTTGAACAAGGAGGAATACCCATGCCTGCTCTTCTCACAAAACGACAGCTGACCGATGATCTTCGTGCGCTTGGAGTGTCTCAAGGGGATACCCTGCTGGTTCACAGCGCGATGAAGCCGCTGGGCGGACAGCCCGAGGGCGGCTGCCTGGGTGTTATTGAGGCGCTGATGGATGCGCTCGGCCCGAGTGGTACGCTGCTGATACCCGCACTGAGCTACGCGACGGTGACACGGGAATCTCCCTTTTTCTCAGTCAGCGTGACTCCCTCCTGTGTGGGGCGGCTGTCTGAAGCCTTCCGCACCATGTCGGGTGTTGTTCGAAGCGTTCATCCCACCCATTCGATCTGTGCCTATGGGCGGCTGGCGGCGGCACTGACAGGCGAACATATGCAAGACACCACGCCGGTCGGCCCGCATTCGCCCTTCCGCCTTATGATGCAGGAGCAGGGAAAGATTCTGATGCTCGGCTGCGGATTACGGCCCAATACGTTTATGCATGGGGTGGAGGAGGCAGTCGGCACGCCCTATGTGCTCTCGCCGTCCACCGTCGACTACACCTGTGAGCTAGCCGACGGCAGCCGCATCCTGTGCTCGCACACGCCGCACAATTTTGAGGGCGTAACCCAACGGTATGACCGTGTAGGACTGCTGCTGGAGCAACCGGCATTGCGTAGGGGAATGATTGCCGCCGCCGACAGTTTTTTAATAGATGCCCGTACGCTTTGGGACAAAGCCGGTCAAACTATCCGTGAGCAACCCTTCTATTTTGTTGACCGGCAACTGTAATACCGCGGCCTGTGGATGGCATACTAACGGTATATCGGCTCTCCTACCCACGACAATAAATTAGAAAGAAGTGAACGCATGAAAACCGATCAACGAAAAATTGCACTTATTGGAACCGGTCTGGTAGGGATGAGCTTCGCGTATGCCCTGCTCAACCAAAACGCCTGTGATGAATTGGTGCTGATCGATCTGGACACGAAGCGCGCCAAGGGAGAGGCTATGGATCTCAACCACGGCCTGGCGTTTTCCGGCTCGCACATGAATATTTACGCAGGCGAATACGCAGACTGTCAAAATGCCGATGTGGTTGCGATCTGCGCGGGTGTCGCGCAAAAGCCGGGAGAATCTCGTATTGATCTTCTTCAGCGAAACACGGAGGTTTTCCGCTCCATCATCACGCCCGTTGTAAAATCGGGATTTCAGGGCATTTTTCTGATTGCCACCAACCCGGTCGATATTATGACCCACATCACACAGGCGTTGTCTGGCTTTGATTGCGGCCATGTGATAGGAACAGGCACCACCTTGGACACCGCCCGCCTGCGCTATATGCTGGGAGACTATTTTTCGGTTGACCCCCGCAACGTGCACGCCTATGTGATGGGGGAGCACGGCGACAGTGAATTTGTTCCCTGGTCACAGGCACTGGTAGCCACCCGTCCCGTACTCACGCTGTGCGGCGAGCCGGGGAGCCAATACAGCTGTTCCAGCTTGATTCAGCTCAGCGAAGATGTCAAAAATGCTGCGCAAAAGATTATTGAAGCCAAAAAGGCAACCTATTATGGCATTGGCATGTCGCTCGTGCGCATCATTCGCGCGATTTTCGGCGATGAGCACAGTATTTTAACGACTTCCTCCATGCTCAAAGGGGAATACGGTCAATCGGATGTTTACGCGGGTGTTCCGACTGTTGTCAGCCGTAACGGTGCCGAACGAATCATCCCCCTGTCCCTCACAGCCGAGGAACTCACCCAAATGAACCGTTCCTGTGAAATCCTGCGTGAATCCTTCAACACTATTCATTTATGAAAAGGAGCGAACAATCTATGAAAGCAACCATTGATCGCGAGGGCTGCATTTCCTGCGGCCTTTGCACCGAGCTTTGCCCCGCTGTGTTCCGTATGGCGGACGACGGTTTCGCGGAGGTCTATGTCGATGAAGTCCCGGCCGAGGAGGAGAGTGCCGCCGTTGAAGCACAGGAAAGCTGCCCCGTCTCGGTTATTGCGGTAGATTGATTGTGTTTGTGTCCTGTAGTTCAATACGTGTAAAGAGTGGTTCGAGATACTCTTTTAACCGAAAAAGCTCCACCGGCAACGCCGATGGAGCTTTCTTGCTAATAAGCCTTGTCATAACAGGGGGTGCCGATTCCACCTCATCCGTCTCCTCGGGCGACGGCTTACCCACAAAGGGGGAAGTCTTGGGGAGGAAGCTTTTCACTCTACAAATCCCCTGTCGTCCCGCTCGCCGCCTTGTACAGCTTAAAGGTGCCGCTGGTCATGTCCACAGTATAGCGGTGGTTGTTTGATCCGCCCGACTGATACACATAGAGCGTTTCATTTCCCTCCTTGGAGGTTAGGAATTCAAAATTGGTGTCAAAGCTGCCCGAAGTCTTCTTGCACAGCAGCTTGAATCCGTCCGAATCGGGTATGCCGACCGCCACATTACCCGAGGTCATCGATATATCCAGCTTTTCCGGCTGAACCGACGTTGTCAGCTTGACGGATCCGCTGGTGGTACCGCCGGTTATCGACTGCATTTGTCCCTCGACCTTCAGCTCGCCGGATGTTGTTTCAAAGGTCAGCTCGCGTGCATCCAATGAGGTCACTTGCATCTTACCGCTGGTCACGCGCAGCTCGGTTTTTTGCGCTGTCATTTTATCCACTTCCAGGTTGCCCGAGGTCATCAGCAAGATACATTCCTGTACCGTGATCTCGCTCACCTTGGAATCCCCGCTGGTCATTTTGAGTTTGAACTTTTCATACTGCTTTTGGGGCAGCTGCACGTTCAGGTCGGATGTACGTCTCCATAGGCTGAAGAAAGCAAACCCGTTCCACCGCTCTTGGATAATCTTTAAACGGCCGTTCTCATTTTCAAAAATCAGCGGCTCCACATCATAATACGATGTCTGGGTCACATGTACCTGGGTATCCGCAGACGGCTCCACGGTCACATCGCCACGCGCCCATTCAATTTCCACCTGATCCACAGAATTCGCTGTTACCGTCTGCGTAAACACCTCATGCCTCTCTCCCTTATGGAAGTATTCGTTGAAATTCGGCCACAGGCTGCCTCTCTGGACTATCGTAACGCCAGAGATTAAAGCCATCGTTAGTAGGATCGCAACAACAGACCACACAATCAGGCGGGTAATCGCTCCCGTTCTTGACATGAAATACCCTCATTTCTCTTTATGTTCCACTCATCTTTATCGGCGGGTAAGATCGAGTGCCGCCCGGAGAACCTGCTGCAGGGCCACGCCGATCAGGAAGACAACCCATGAAATCATCCAGGCACCGGAAACAAAGCTGATCCACAGATACACCGCGGTAATAACCAGCCACAGCGCGCCCGACAAGGCACCGTACACAGACTTGTCTTTGGAATGCGGCTGCTGCTTCCATTCCTTAAATTCCTCCACCATCGTATCATCCATACGACGATAGTGAGGTTTGGTCATGCCGTAATAGACCAGCAGCGCCGTGGCGATGGCGATGAGGACAAACATCAGCACTATCCCGGTGATAGGGTTGACTTCACTAAGTATCAGCACAGGCACAAGACTCAATATGTAGAGCATCACCGCTGTGGACACAAACAGCGCCGCACGCTTTTTCTGTTGGGGGTCTTCCTGTTGCTTATCGGAATCCAACATATCAAACAACTCATTGATATCCCCAATGCTGGCGACCGCCGCGTTGTAGGCTTCTTCCTCTGCCATCCCCTGACCGGTCAGATCAACGAACTTATCGATCAGATTCGAACAAACCTCCTCTTTAAGATCCAGGGCCTTTTTGGTTTTGGGTGCGTCGGCAAACAATTCATTGACATAACTGCGAATTCGTTGAATCATCGCTGTTCCTCCTCTATTCTGTCATAATTAAATGATCAATCATCTGCTTGACCTCGTTCCAGTCCGCCACGTACTGGCGATAGACAGCCCTGCCGAGATCAGTGACCGCATAGTACCTCCGTCGGGCGCCCGTCGTTTCGTTTCCCCAGTAGGACAGAATGTACCCGGCCTGTTCCAACCGGCGGAACGCGGTATACAGTGTGGCTTCCTTGAGCTCATAGTGCCCTTGTGTGGCCGTCTGGATGCACTTGTTGATCTCATAGCCGTAGCTATCATGACGCATCAGCTGCGCCAGAATGATCGTGTCGGTATGACCCCGGATCATATCCGATGCAATGGACATGCCATCCCTCCATCTCTCAATTTCAGGTATATAATATTCCAATATACCTCGCCTGTCAATGTATATTTGAAAAATAAGTAATTATTTTCTATTATTTCTATGGTTACTGCTCGCGTACCGGGTTTATACACCATCAAAACGCAAGAAACCTTCGCCGAATCGTTGCCTTCTCTTTTTTTATGTGATAATATAATACATTAGGTTCATATACATCATTGCACGGCACATGGAGGAGGGCCTGTTGAAAGATCGCTCTTTTGACATGCCAACGCCATAGAAAGGGATGGTCATAAACATGGATAACCGGCCGATCGGCGTATTCGATTCCGGCTTGGGAGGATTGACCGTTGTGCGGCAGCTGATGCGGCTGCTGCCCAGTGAGGACATTGTCTATTTCGGAGACACCGGCCGTGTGCCTTACGGCTCGCGCAGCCCGGAAATCATTGAAAAATATACGCGCCAAGATTGCCGCCTACTTCTGGGCGAAAATGTGAAATTGATTATTGCCGCCTGCGGCACCGTCAGCTCGGTTGCTCCGCATGTTTTGCGCTCTCTGCCCATTCCCGCGACCGGGGTTGTGGAGCCTGCCTCCGACGCAGCCGTTGCGGCCACACGAAACGGCCGGGTGGGAGTCATCGGCACACCTGCAACCGTGCGTTCGGGTTCTTTTTGCCGCCGGATTGAGCAGCAGCGGCCGGGAACGCAGGTGTTCGCCAAAGCATGCCCGCTGTTTGTACCGCTGGTTGAAAACGGATGGATTGATCCCGACGATGAGGTAACCCGCCTGACCGCCCGACGATATCTTGAGCCGCTGCGCGAGCAGAACATCGACACCCTGCTGCTGGGATGCACACATTTTCCTCTGCTTGCCCCCATCATCGCCGACATTCTGGGGCCGGGCGTCACACTGATTGATTCAGGACAAGCCGCCGCCGAGGCCTGTAACCGCCATCTTGAGCAAACTGGCGCGCTGGCGGACAGCCACCATACCGCAAAATACCGTTTTTATGTCAGTGACTGTCCCGATAACTTTACGCATGTTGCCGAAATGTTTCTCGGCCGTTCGGTGGGAGACGATATTCTGACCCTTGACATCGACGATGTTGACAAAGAGGATACCGCTCACCTATCTATACATTCTGTATAATGCGTTTCCTATTTTGAAACCAAAGGAGCTTCGTATGGACGTTTGGATTTCCATAAAAGGCATACAGCACGCCGACGGCGAGAGCAGCGCTCTTGAATTGAGTACGGCCGGACAGCTCGAGCGCTTATCCGACGGGTATTCTCTGACTTATGAAGAGAGCGAGACAACCGGCATGCAGGGCATTACGACCACCATGACTGTCAAACCCTCTCTGGTCACGCTCGAGCGACGAGGCAAGATGCATTCGCTGATGGTGCTTGAAAAGGGAAGACGCACCATGTGCAATTACGAAACCGGCTACGGCAGCCTGATGATGGGTGTTTATGCGCGGGATATCCGTTCCAGCCTGACGGATCAGGGGGGCAACCTCGATTTGCATTACACGCTCGATATCAACTCGAGTATGGCCTCCGCCAACGAAGTACACATTACTGTCAAACAAGCCGGGCTTTCCAATCCGCTGAATTAGGAGGAAATCACTGATGTCAAAAATTGTAGCGCTGGCCGAGAACCAGCTAAAGCAAACCATATTGTCCGCCATCGCACAGGCGGCCGCGGCCGGAGAACTGCCTGCCGAGCCGGTTCCCGCCTTTTCGGTGGAAATACCCGCTGATCGCCTGCACGGCGATCTGTCCGCCAATACGGCCATGGTATCGGCGCGCGCCTTTCACCAGCCTCCGCGCAAAATCGCCGAGGCCATTGAGCGTCATCTTTCTCTCGAAGCCACCTATTTTGAAAAAGCAGAGGTTGCCGGCCCCGGCTTTCTCAACTTCTTTTTGTCGCCCTCCTTTTACGCCGATGTCGTGAACGATATTCTCGCACAAGGCGACACCTACGGCCGATCGGATTTCGGGCAGGGCAAAAAGGTGATGGTCGAGTTCGTCTCGGCCAACCCCACCGGCCCCATGCACATGGGCAATGCCCGCGGCGGCGCTTTGGGTGACTGCTTAGCTTCTGTGCTCGCTGCCGCGGGCTACGATGTCTGGCGCGAGTTTTATGTCAATGACGCCGGCAATCAGATTGAAAAATTCGGTATTTCGCTTGAGGGCCGCTATATTCAGCACTTCAAGGGTGAGGATGCGATCGAGTTCCCCGAGGATGCCTATCAGGGAGAAGATATCCGCGAGCACGCGGCGAATTTTGCCGCGCTCTACGGCGACAAATACCTCAACGCCTCCTCCGAAGAACGCCGTGCCGCGCTCGTCAGTTACGCCCTGCCGCTCAATATCGAGCGTATGCACCGCGATCTGGAAAAATACCGCATTGCTTATGACCGTTGGTTCCTGGAATCCACGCTGCACAACGACGGTGAGCTCAAGGAAACGATCGACCTCTTAACCCAAAAGGGATTGACGTATGAAAAGGAAGGGGCTCTGTGGTACAAGGCCTCCGAAAACGGCGGAGAAAAGGACGAGGTGCTCATCCGTGCCAACGGCAATCCCACCTATTTTGCGGCGGATATTGCCTATCACCGCAACAAATTCGCGCGGGGTTTTGATACGTGCATCGACGTGTGGGGAGCCGATCACCACGGGCATGTGGCACGCATGAAGGGTGCCATGAACGCGGTCGGACTCAACGGCGACAATCTGCGTATTGTGCTCATCCAGCTGGTGCGCCTCATGCGTGACGGTGAGATTGTACGCATGTCCAAGCGTTCGGGCAAGGCGATTCAGCTGTCCGATCTTCTGGACGAAGTGCCGGTCGATGCGGCCCGCTTCTTCTTCAATATGCGCGAAGCCAATACCCAGATGGATTTCGACCTTGGCCTTGCGGTGGAACAGTCTTCGTCCAATCCCGTTTATTATGTACAATACGCCCACGCGCGTATTTGCTCCATTGTCAAGAACCTCGCGGCGGAAGGCGTCCTGGCTCGCGATTGCTCGCAAGAGGAGCTTTGCCTGCTGACTACTCCGGAGGAAAAGGAGCTCGTGCGTTATCTTGCCTCCTATACCGGCGAAATTATCGAATCGGCCAAAGCTTACGATCCGGCCCGCATCACACGCTATTGCATGGAGCTGGCCGCTTTGTTCCATAAATTTTATAACACCTGTCGTGTCAAGGGAGAGTCGGACAGCCTGATGCAGGCGCGTCTTGCACTTTGCATCGCCACACGTCACACGCTCAAAAACGCGCTGACCCTGCTCAAAATCGACGCTCCCGAAACCATGTAGGTTCAACCGAGAAAGGATTGTCGTTGGTTTATGAATCTGCCTTGGAAGCTTCCGCTGCTGCTTGACGGTGCGACCGGCACACAGATGCTGGCCGCCGGCATGCCCGGCGACATATGCCCCGAGCAATGGATGCTCGAACACCCCGACATCCTCATTGCCCTTCAGCGCCGGTATGTACTGGCCGGATGCAACGTGTTGTATACCCCCACATTCGGTGCCAACCGCACACGTCTGGCCGCCTTCGGACTCGAAGAGTATATGCGTCCCTATAACCTGCGTCTGGTCGAACTTACGCGTCAGGCCATCGCGGCCTGCCCGGGAAGCAGCTGTCTGGTTGCCGGCTGTCTGGCTCCCACAGGCCTGCGGCCCGAGCCGGTCGGGGATACTCCTATTGCCACGCTGGAGGCTGTCTATGCCGAGCAGGCGGCGCTTCTCAAGGAGGCGGGCGTGGATCTGTTGGTCTGCGAGACCATGACAAGCCTGTCCGAAGCCCGTGCCGCCCTGTTGGCAACGCGGGAAACCGGTTTGCCTGTTTTCGTGACGCTCACGGTCAATAAGCTTGGTCAGACCCTGACCGGCGGAACCCTGTTGCCAGCGGTTATTACCTTACAGGCACTCGGCGCGGCGGCTATTGGCCTCAATTGCTCGGTTGACCCCACCAAAATGGTTGCCAGTCTGGTTCAGGCGCTTTCCCATGCGGCCGTTCCGCTGATCGCGAAGCCCAGCGCGCTGACAGTCAGCGGTGAGATACTCACCCCTGCGCAGTTTGGGAACAAAATGAAACCGCTGCTGGATGCAGGCGCTTCCATTGTGGGGGGATGCTGCGGCACCACACCCGAATACCTCGCCATCCTGCGCGGCCTATTGGATAAACACCCTCTGGTGGCCCCGCGTGAAATTGATACCGATGCCTGCGCGGTTGAAAAAGAAGCACTCTTTCTCTCTGACGACCTTAACCCGAGTGAACCCATTGCCTGCGACAGCGCTCTTGCCGACGCACTCATTGAGGCCGAGGATACTGCCAACGTGGCGCTGGTGGAGCTTACCTGTCAGGGGGATATCGGCAATCTGCTGGAGTTCGGCGGCATGAGCCGTTTGCCCATCGCGCTGCACACGGACAATGCCCTGCTGCTGGATGAAGCGCTCCATCGCTTCCCCGGTCGTCTGCTGGTCGATTCGCTGTGCGAAATTTCACGTCCTCTGCTCGAAGAGATCGCCGCCAGATATGGTGCGGTTGTCTACTAGGCAGCAAAAAACAACAGACAACCCACCGGCACAGCCAGTGGATTGTCTGTTGTTCCCGTTTTGTTTTCGTTTACGGAACAATATACGACCCTATTTTTGTGAGAAATTCGTCATCCGCCCCGCATTCGGCGTGCATCTCCATCGGTTTGGTCAGATCCAGGCTGAACAGTCCCATGAGGGACTTGGCATCGACCACATACCGCCCTGAAACCAGATCCACTTGGAAATCCACCGAATTGCATATATTCACAAATTTCTTGGCATCCAAAACCGACTCAATTTTGACTGTTGTACTGATCATTTGCCATCGCCCCTGGTTGTATAATGTGACAAAAATACCACGGCCATGATACGCTTTGCCATGATTCCATTATATTCTTATCCTGCTCAGAAATCAACTGATTATCACCGCGACGCCTGATTTTTCCCGATTCTGCCAAGGACAACCCCTAAATTGGCGGAAAATTTACACAATATGAGGTTAAGTGAACATCGGCAACAGAGAGGATTGTACCCATGACTGTTTTATTTCATACGCTTGGCTGCAAGGTCAATCAATACGAGACGCAGGCGATGCGCCG
>JAEZJA010000092.1 GCA_023415895.1 Bacillota bacterium | reverse complement strand
GCTGCTTACAGGCATTACGGTAGCCAAGATAAACATGCGAAAGGTTTTTGTGGAATATAAAATTTATATCGTTTCTTTTATCAGATTGATACTTTTCCCGCTCATCTTTATCGGAATATTCGCATTGCTTCCCTGTTCAGATACTGTTGTTATCTGTACGGTATGCTCTCTTGCAATGCCCTTGGGACTTAATACCATTGTTGTCCCTAGCTGCTATGACAAAGATACATCCATAGCAGCCGGCATGGTTATAATTTCTCATTTGCTGTCATGCGTCACTATACCACTGATATTCCTACTTATGACAAAGATATTGTAGCAAAGTGACTTGTTTTTGAAAAATCGGCAATTTAGCGCAATAAAATTATTTTTACTTTCATGAAAATAAAAATCACGTTCCTTGCGCATTTTAATACGGAGTTTTATAAATATTTCGCAATCGTTCAAGTTTGCTTTTCTTATCAGCAACTATAAACACTCCTCATTATATAAATTATTACAATCTCATGTTGGCTATTTTACCATATAAAAGGAAAGAAGTTGACTGCAAAGCAATCGACTTCTTTCGACAAATTATCTGTCTAAGGGCTATAAAAAAGATGCAGGCGATTATGTTAAGCACTGCCCTACGCACTATTTTTTAAACTTTTTAGAAAATCAGAAACGATAAATATTATAGAAACAATTGATATAAATGCTGAAATATAAAAACAAATTAAGTACACAATAATGAAACCAATGCATAATATCGAAAATAACGCGAGGCATAGAACAAAAATTAAAGAAGTAATTGTTTTTTTACTTAACACAGGTGACTTCAAATTTATAATAAAGAGAGGGACAAGTACAATGGAATAAGTAATGACTGCAACAATCGGTAAAAATGCAATATCATAAGAAAAGCTGTTAGTTTTCAATGAATGTATCAAATAATCGATAGAAACAATTTGGACAAAAATAAATGCGGCTATGTATAAAGAGCAAAAAGAATAGACTAAGGCTTTTTTCAAAATACACCCTCCTTATATTCATTATACAGCTATATTATTATACCAAATAATATAATGCGAAATAACGCGAAAGAAGTCGACTGCAAAGCAATCGACTTCTTTCGTCAAATGATCTGGTGGAGACGAAGAGGATCGAACTCTCGACCTTACGGATGCGAACCGTACGCTCTCCCAGCTGAGCTACGCCCCCGGGTTTATTTATCGTGGATAAGAACTGTACCTCGACAAAGCGGCAGGCAGCTTCAAACCACTTGATATATATTAGACGAAAACGGTTCTTTTGTCAAGAGCGGAGAATGATTTTTTCAGACCAACATACATCCAAAACCCAGTTATTTTTGTTTTAGCAGTCATTGTGAAAATTTTATCGTTTTAGGCGACCCGCTGATAACCAAAAACTAGGGCGGGAGCGAATAGTAACAGTAGTCTTTACAGGCAAAGATCGATTTTTATTTTTGCTGTAACGGTGCAGCCTCCAGAAGAATTGTTGTAAAAGTAAAGCCCGCATTCATTGCCGTAGTAAACCTGAATTCTCTGATGCACGTTCTTTACTCCATATCCGCTGCTATCCGCATTGGTGATAAAAGGCAGATGCTCGGGGGAAATCCCCACTCCGTCATCCTGTACTTCCAATAGCAGAAACTCTCCATCGCGCCATACCCGAATAGAAATTGAGCCGGATTTGTCGGGTTTCATCAGAATTCCATGAATAACGGCGTTTTCGACTAGAGGCTGCAGAATCATTTTTATAATTTTGATGCTGCCGGTTTGCTCCTGTACATGCGCTTCAAATCCAATCGCATCTTTATACCGACGGTTGATAATACGCATATAGCTTGACACGCTTTCGATTTCCTCATCAACAGTGATGATCTCTTTGCCCCCGTTCAGGCTCAGCCGGAGCTCGGTTGCGAGTGATCGGGTCATATCGGCTATATCCTCGGCGCCAATTTTCATCGCACTCCACTGAATGATGTCCAGTGTGTTATACAGAAAGTGGGGATTGATCTGTGCATATAGGAGCTTCATCTCCGTAGCCTGCTTGCTGATTTTTGCCTGATAAACCTCCTCAATTAATTCTTTAATCTTTATGCTCATCTTGTTGAATTCAAGAAGGAGCTGAGAATATTCGTCATTTCCGATGACATTCCGTTCTGTCTTAAACTCGCCCTTCTCAGCACTTCGGATAAGAGCCATTAACCGTTTTAGCCGTTTTGTGATGCTGCCAGAGATGACTATGGCAAAAAAGACAGACAGCACGGATACAATAAGGGTGGTTATGGTTATGAATCTTCTGGTTTCCATACTGGCCATGCCGAGATTTTTTTCCGTCACGACAAGCGTTATGTCCCAGTTCAGCTCCGAAATATTGTTGGCAATCGCATAATACACAACCGAGCCACTTATATTTCGGGATATACCCTGCTTATCCTTGGATATAGCCTCAAGGTAGGCACCCACAATTTCATCGTTTTCCGGCGTTATGCCATACGAACTGATAAACTGCCCGTTTCGCCGTATAAGAATGGCCATCTCGTTGGGGATACCGATGTCAGACAGTACAGTGCTCACCACGCTTGAATCTAGCTCAACCATGATATATCCCAGAACAGTATTGATATTGCTCAGGCTTACAATCCTTTGTATATAAACAATTTCATCAGGGCTTTGCAGAGAAATGGATGTGAAATCACTTGCGTATAGCCATAGATGATTGCTTGCTCCTGTAAAAACAGGCAACGCGGCATCTTCCTCTTGAAGATCCTTGATGTTTAAAAAATGGGGGTTTGCCGATACAAAGCCGGGATTTCCGTTGACAAAATATGTCGTTTTTAAAATATACTTTGTATTATAAAATGCGGCGATGGACTTGCTTAGAATGGTAAAAAAGTCGATTTCTTCGGCGCTGGTAAGCTCTCTGCTGGCAATGGTAGAAAGGATTTTTTGCGCCTCATCGTTGACCTGCGCCTGTTCTGCGATGATGTTGGCACTGCTTATCCCGTACCGGATATTTTTCTCGGCCTGCCTCAGGGCCTCCATATAGGCGTTGCCGCTCTGACTGACTGCCGAACGGTAGAAGTTTACATAAGGAATACATGCCAGGCCGACAACAACGATGGCAATGATAAGCAGATAGGATAGGATGAGCTTTGATCTCAGACTAAGGTTGTAGAAGATGGCAGTTAGAGCGCCCTTCAGCTTCTTCATAACTGACCATCCCTGTACTCAATAGGATTTTTTCCCACATATTTTGCAAATATCTTTGTGAAATAGTTGGTGTCCTGATATCCCACACGGCTTGCAACCTCATAGATTTTGAACCGGCTATCCTTCAGCATCTCTTTGGCGTTCTCCATTCTGACGGCTGAGATGTAATCGTTGATCGTCTGTCCGGTTTCCTTTTTGAAAATTGTCTGCAAGCGTCCGGGGGATAGAAACACCCGTTGAGCCAGTTGTGCAATCGTGATGTTATGACTGAACTCATTTTGAATAATCCACTTCGCTTCCCGAACCGCCTTTCGGGATCGATCTGCCTTCGTCGAGTTGGCAATACCATCGATACAAAGCAGTTCCTGCATTACAAATTCTTCTATTTGGCTCCTGCTTTTTATTGAACCAAATCCGTTGAGCTGACTTTTCAGTCTGGCAATGGCTTGGCTGTTTTGACCGGGACATACCGTTTTCATGGCCTTGATGAGTATTTCGGAACAGACCGAGGTCAGAAACAGCGTGCTTTCAATTTTATATTCCAGGATTTTCAGAAAAAAATCGGTGATTGCCTTTTTGAGCTCCGCGGTATGTCCAATGCCGCAGAGCTGACTGATGTGCTCCTGCATATCGGCGAGCCCCTCGGGGTCTTCGGACAGAATGCTTTGCTCGAAATGCCGGTCAAGATCATGCATAAATTTTTTTGACTGATTTTCACTTTCAATCTTGCTGAGTACCCGGGCCATAGCCTCGGTGATCTCTTCAAGGTTAAAAGGCTTTAGAATATAATCAATAGCGTTAAATTTCATGGACTCCTTGAGGTACTGTATGTCCTGATGAGCGCTGATCATGACGATTTGAACATACGGAGCCATCATTTTAACTTTTTTTGCAAATTCAATCCCGTTCATTCCGGGCATTACCACGTCCGTGATAATGATTTCGGGTTCAATTTGAGAGAATTTTTTGAGCGCATCCTCACCGTCCTCGGCTTCGGCGGCAACCTCAATGCCCATCTTTCCCCAATGCACAAGATCTCGCAGCCCCTCACGCGATATGTAATCGTCGTCTACAAGCATCATTTTATACATGATGAAACCTCCGGTATGAAGTCATAAGACAAAAAGGGGCTATGGCACAAATGCCTATAGCCCCTTGCCGAACGATTTCCTGGGGGTAATTGCACTGCGGCTAACTTACAAATCCCGATTTAGACCAAGACAATTTCATCAATCAGGAAACGCGTATGCCATGATTAGCCCCTTATTCTACAAGGCGTATTTTTATCACAGTATATTACATAAACTTACTAAATGCAATATACACGGTAAATATGTATTATTTTGACGAGAAGTTTCGCATTGGCTTTTACCGTACCCATTGAAGCGGTTTATGATTTCGCGTTGAGCTTATTGTAAATATCTTTACCGTATTGATTAAACCATTCCTGATTCTCCTTGAGAATTTCTTTTCTGCCGCTGGCGTCGGCAGCCTTCAGATAATCGGATAAGGCGCTTACAGGCAGTGCACCCGTAATGATCTTCGCAATGTATTCGTTAAAGAGATCAGCCTGAGCGGTACCGTATTCCGCCTGTGACTTGGATGTGGGCATGTAGTTTTCAATGTTGAAAGCGGAGCAGTGCGGTCCGGACGAAACATAACTATCCATAGCAGGGCCGTATCCAGCCAGCTTGCCGAGGCTGCCCCATAATTCCGGAGGAGTGATCAACCGGTAGTTGAGTTTGTACATGACAGTTTTATAATTATCCGTTGTCGTCATGTTTCCGTTTGCATCCATGCTGTAATCTCGGCCTTCTTGACCATAGACAATGTATTTCTGGAGATCCTTGTCGCCAAAATAGGTATTTGCCAGATCAACCGCCTGTTTGGGATATTTCGCGTTATTGGGGATTGACATCGTGTTGCCCAGAGGCGCCCCCTGGCTGTAACCGGTATAACCGTTTGCTCCCTTAATCGGAGCAACGAAAGCGAGCTTGGCGTTGGGATCGGTTTTAGCAAGAGCGTTCTGATCATTGTACATATCCCAGCACGCTGCAAAGGTGCAGGCTGCCCTGCCGGATGTGATTTTCTCTGTCGCCTTTTGTGTGGTGTTGTACAGATATTCGTTATCGATCAGTTGTTCACTATAAAGTTTATTGAGGAATGTCAGGCATTCCTTGAATTCCGGTTGCTCGCGCATGTCCACCAGTTGTCCGTCTCGAACGACAAAATTTCCTGTGCCGCATCCAAAAGCAGTTGTCATGACCTCCAGACCCGAAATCGGTGTCTGCCCACTTGAACCGGTGACATAAGGAACATATCCCGCTTCTTTAATCTTCTTCAAGAAGGTGTACAGCTCATCCGGGGTCTTGGGAGCCGTAAGGTTCAGTTTATCAAGAATATCCTGTCTGACAAGGAGACCGCCGCCCATATAATTGTCTTTATAATAGGTGTGCATGGGGGATGGAATGCAGTACAGCTTGCCGTTAACCGTAGCCGCTTCCATTGCGCTGGCAGGAACCGAGGCCGTGATTTTTCCGCCATACTCCTTTAGAAGGTCGGTGAGCTCCATCAGGACGCCCTGCTTGGAAAGACTTTTCCATTCGGCATTCAGCATCAGATCATAGGCGTCATCCGACGCAATAGAAAGCTTTAAAGTATTCTGAAAACTTGCGCCGGCCAGAAGATCCCATTCCAAATTGGCATAACCGGTCTTTTCCTTGATGGCATTCAGAAACTGGTTGTTTTCTGTTGTCGCGCCCGGCTCGAAGGCCCCTGCCTCGGTATGGTCCAAAACGGCAACTCTTAGTTTTACGGTTTTGTCCAGCTTTGAATTGGGTGTAGATTGGCTTTCCGTGTTGCTTGTCACCGAAGTATCAACCGGTTTCTTGTCTGTGCCGCATCCGGCTGCCACAACGATAATCGATGCGAGGGCTGATACTACCGCAATTGCTTTTGCTAACCTCTGTTTCATAAATTGCTTCCTCCTTGTTTATTTATACGTATCCCGTTAAGGGAATTCG
>JAEZJA010000088.1 GCA_023415895.1 Bacillota bacterium | reverse complement strand
CAGTATAACACAAATGCGCAGCAATGCTAACAGCACGTTCTTCCTTTTTATTGCTTTGCGTGCAAATGATTGGCCCTCAGGTGGTTGAGCGCCTTGGAGGCTTTGTAGGCACAATCAACCAACGCCTTACGGGATGGCGAGAGTACATAATCCAACTCACCGACGTACTCCACGATCTGTCCATTGAAACCTTTTTTAAAGCGATAGACCCCGTAATTGGGATGCGATTCATCGTAATAATAGGGAATCCCCTGAAAATCGTAGATAGAATCCCCATTTTCAATCGCCCACTGGATCATGGACCACTGCATCAGATAATTGGGCATCACCTGACGATCCACCGCCGTGGAAGCCCCATACACATAGCAGGTCTTACCGGCATACTGGGTCGCGATCGCGCCCGAAATCGCCTGCCCTTCATGATAGCAGAGATAGAGGCGGCAATGGGACCCGAGATGCTCAAGCATAGACAGAAAATACGCCTTGGAACGGATATAAAAGCCGTCACGATGCCCGGTCTCCTCCATCAGACGATAAAACTCGTCCATGTGATCCCCCACCGTGTCCTTGTCAAAGAACCGACAGACCACGCCCTTGCGCTCCGCCAGATGAATATTATACCGCCATTTTTTATGAAAAGACTCAAAGATCTCTTCGGCGGTTCGACCTTCAATAGTGAGCATATAGTTGTTGCGGCATTGAATGGTTCTCTCCCCCAGATCCGAGCGCTGGACGAAACCGAGAGCCGTGAACGCTTGAATACCGCTGGCATCCGACGCCAGCATGGGTGGATCGCATTTGCACAAATAAGCGTGATAGCGCCGCGCCAGTTCATCAATTCCTGTTTTGAGCTCCCTTAGTACCGCCATATTTTGATAGTCGCAGACGGGGCCGCGTGCCGAATACAGCAGCGCATACCCCAAAACCGGCACGCTTTTTATCAAAATCAGCATGGACGCAGTAATTGTGTGTTGGTCGTCCCTCACCAGAATCACTTCCGGCTTCCAACCGGTTTTCACCTTTACCCAGTCAACCGATTGTGTAAAACAGCCGGTCGGATGCTGCTGTACAAAGCGCTCGTACTCATTACAGGCTTGCTCAGATGAAAAGTCCAGAAACTCCACGTAGCTTCCTCCTACAGACGCACCATTTGTCGTGTAGCAATAAGCGCCTAAGAAAAAGCATATACCTCTTTCATACGCTTTGTCAATACACCTAGCGGTAGTATTTCCTATATTCTTACAATTTTCATAAAGAAAGGGTCTTGTTGTGATCGGCCATCCATTTGCGCATTGTAGGCACCATTTTGCCGTGGAGAATGTAAAACAAAGAAAAAGGTTGACTCAAACGGTTTGTCCTGTTATAATACATAGTGCTCTATTAGGGCAATCCTTGCTCCGACCAATGTGCCGGGGCCATTAGACCATGAGGAGGTGCAACAAATGCCCACAGTAAAAGGTTCCTATGAAGCTGTCCTGATCTTTTCCATGACTTTGGGAGAAGACGGTATTACGGCGATCAATGACAAGTTTAAGTCTCTGATCGAGCAGAATGCCGAAATCGGTGATGTTGATGTATGGGGAAAACGCAGACTCGCTTACCCGATCAACGATGAGACCGAAGGTTTTTATGTGCTTTACAAGTTCGCTGCCGGCGCCGATTTCCCTGCGGAACTCGATCGTGTCAGCCAGATCACAGATGGCATGCTGCGTTCGATGATCATCCGTACGGACAAGTAAGGAGGAAACAAGGATGTTGAATGTTGTTTGTCTGATGGGACGGCTTGTCGCTGATCCGGAGCTTCGGCATACTCAGACGCAGATTCCCGTCACAAGTTTCCGCATTGCCGTTGATCGCACGTTCCAGACGAAAGGTCAGGAAAAACAAACCGATTGGATCGACGTCGTTGCCTGGCGTAATACCGCTGAGTTTGTCACGCGGTATTTCCACAAAGGCTCCATGATCGCCGTCCACGGTTCTCTCCAGACCCGTTCCTATTCGGACAAGGATGGAAACAAGCGCACGGCAGTGGAGGTCGTCGCCAACGAGGTTTTCTTCGGTGAATCCAAGCGCGACAGCGGTGCTCCCGCTACCAATCGCTACGATTCCCAGGTTCCGCAGTTCAGTGAAGCTGCCCCTGCCTTCTCGACCGCCAATTCGGGCGATTTCGAGGAGATAGTCGGGGACGATGAGCTTCCCTTCTAATGCGGAAACATTAATTTTTCAGTAAAGGAGGCCAATTTCCATGGCTGAAAGATCCGATAGACCCGAGCGGACCGAAAGATCTGATCGTCCGGGCCGCGGCGGCCGCAAGGGACGCCGTAAGGTTTGCAGCTTCTGCGTTGACAGAGTTGACACCATCGATTACAAGGACGTAGCTCGTCTGCGTCGTTTTATGTCTGAGAGAGCAAAGATTCTGCCCCGTCGTGTGACCGGCACCTGCGCTCGTCATCAGAGAGAAATGACAATCGCCATCAAGCGTGCTCGTCAGATCGCCCTGCTGCCCTTCGAGAGCGAATAGTCTCGCGTTCGGCAGTTTCGGTACATTGTGTATTAAAACAGCTTGTCATCCTTTGCTCAGGATGACAAGCTGTTTTTGTCGTTATAAAACCGCCGGATTTGAGAGCCGTTGCCTCTATTCGCCTCCATAGAAAACCGGCGAAACAGCCATTGCCATTTCACCGGTTTGAAACCCATGTTATCTTCAGCCGTCACTGAACATTTAGTCCGTCTTCTTCCTCCAGCTCTTTGTGTGTAAAGGTGGGAACGATGTCGTGCAGACGGCGGATGAGCAGTTCGGTATCGTTGTCATTGACAATGTCCTTCAAAGCGTGCAGCTTATCGATGAAGGTATGAATCTCCACAGGAATCTGATTGCCGATGAAAATCTTGTTGTTCATGGTGGACTGCAAGCCCTCTTCGTTCATCAGCAGTTCCTCATAGAGCTTCTCGCCGGGACGCAGACCCGTAAACTCGATCTTGATATCCCGATAGGGCTCTTTGCCGTATTGGCGGATAAGGTTTTCGGCCAGTGTCACAATCTTGACCGGTTCGCCCATATCCAGCACAAAGATCTCGCCGCCGTGCGCCATGGCACCGGCCTGCAGAATCAGAGAAACGGCTTCGGGGATAGTCATAAAATAGCGGATAATATCGGGGTGGGTGACCGTAACTGGCCCGCCGGCTTCAATTTGCTTTTTAAATAGCGGGATGACCGAGCCGTTGGAGCCCAACCCATT